>CAWWCX010000092.1:0-12030 GCA_963935445.1 uncultured Roseibacillus sp. | reverse complement strand
TGAGTTGACCGAGGGCTCGCTGCGCCAGTCACTGACCAGGATTTCGGAACCCGAGTAGGCCTCATAAATGCGAGGAAACTCAAGCTGGCCGAGGTGTGGAAGGCGGCTCCTGCCTTCATCACGAATCGCCGCAAGCCGCACGCTTCCTGCCGCTTCCGTTCTCAGGTCGAGCTCCCGGAGCGTGCTTTCCTCAACCGAGGCCAGCGCTCCCAGGGGATCCGCCACCCGGCCCAGTTTCGGGTAGACTGCAAGAATGACTCGGAGCGCTCTTCGGAGCGAAGAGACCTGGGCTGAAAACTCCCTTCTCGCATCAGCCTTGATGAGCTTGATCGCAACCACGGAGCCGTTCCGGAGCGTCCCTTGATGGACCTGTCCCACCGAGGCGGTCGCCATCGGCACCTGCTCCCAGTTCTCCAGGTCTGCGAGCAATGCGGCGGGAGCAGCATCCAGGAAGCGGCTCTCAATGTCGGCCCTCGGTGCGGGAGCCGCGTCTTCCAGGAACCGACGCAGCTGGCTACTCTTCTCCGCACCAATGAGGTCTTCCCGAACGGCATACATCTGTGCGATCTTGACCGCCAGCAGCCCAAGCCCCTCGACCTGTTCCGGTCGAAGGGGCCGCCTCGAGTCAAAAAGCGCCCGGAAGAAACTGAGATACCGCCAGAGCCGCATTTGTCACACCGGCTGGAGCTCCTGCTCGCTCAGCGCAGGCGGATCGCCCTCTTCCAGGCCAATCGCGACACTGGCGAAGTCGACCTTGGGGAAGCGCATTCCAAACTGCTCGCAGACCAGGTTCGAGCTGATGCGCCCGGATTCATAAATGGTCGGCAGCCCGCTGCCCGGGTGTGTGCCTCCACCCGCCAGATACAGATTACGGAAGTTACCGTAGCGATTGTGGGGACGGAAGTAGAGCATCTGGTTGATGGTGTGCTTCAGGTTGAAGGTCGCTCCCATGTAAACCGAATAATCATCCTGCCATCCCTGTGGCGTAATCATGCGCTCCTCCACGATGTGGTCTCGCAGGTCGCTCATGCCGGTCCGCTGCTCAACGCGCTGCAGGACGCTCTCACGATACTCGGACCGGATCGAATCCCAGTCCTGCCCGTGCCGCAGATTGATGGTGGGAACGAGGACGTAGAGCCCAGACTGGCCGTCGGGTGCCACATGGGGATCTGTCACCGAAGAGTTACGCACGTAAATTGACATGTCACGCGACACCGTCCGCTCCTTCTGGACGTCGTCCACATTCCCACGGTAGTCATCGGCGAAGATGATATGATGATGAGGCTCCTCGTGGTAGACCTTGTCCAGTCCCAGATAGAGCATGAAGGTGGAGCAGGAGAACCCCTTGCGCCGCATCCTCCGGTCCGGCACACCGCTGCCGTTCAGCAGTTGTGTCGCGGCGTGACCGTAGTCTGCGTTCATGATCACGGCGTCCGCCTTGATCACCTCCCCAGACTCGAGCCGCACTCCGCTGGACTGCCGACCGCTCGTCAAGACCTGGTCGACTGCCGATCCAAGGCGAATCTCTGCACCATTGCTCTCTGCGATCTCGGCCATTTTTTCCGAGATCCGGCACAGTCCGCCCTGCACGTGGAAGACCCCGAACTTGTACTCCGTGTAGGCCAGAATACTGAAGAGCGAGGGGCATTTCCAAGGCGACATTCCCAGGTATTTTGACTGGAAGGTGAACGCCAGACGAAGCCGCTCGTCGCGAAAGTAACGCTCCAGATGTGAAAACACACTGTCCCGGGAAGCCATGTAGGGGAGCGCCTTGAGAAGCTGGGGCCGAACCATGTCCCGCATTCTGTTGTAGGAAGCTTGAAGGCATGGGTAGAGCGTCCGCAGCTTGGCACCGTTGTCGTCCATGAACCGGTGAAACCCCTCGCTCTCCCCGGGGAAGACACGCTCGATCTCCTGCGCCATCGCCTCCTCATCACTGGTGGTGTGCAGAGACGTGTCCCCCCAGCTGAGGCGGGACATGGGGTCCAGGTTGATCAATTCAAGCTCATCATCTAGGGAGCGACCCGCTTCTGCGAACATCTCCTCGAGCGTAAATTTCTGGTGCAGGTAGGTCGGCCCGGTGTCAAACGAGAAGGGGCCTGCCCGGAGTTCCGCGTTGCGCCCCCCGACCCGCTCTCCCTTCTCGAGAACGGTCACTTTAAATCCACGGTTGGAAAGGATCATGGCGGAGGTCAGACCACCCGGCCCGGCCCCGACGATGACGACGTGTCGCTTCGGCTTCTTGATCGATGCATTCAGGTTCATTGTAGTTGATGTGTGAATAGTGAGAATATGGCCCCACTCTGGAGCCGGTTGGTCAGCTTGGCCGGGCAGGTTCGGCGATCGCTTCCTCGCGGAAACCTGAAGGTTCGGGGCCGGCGGCGACTTGGCCAATCACCGCCGACCCGCTCACCATCAACTACGCAGCAGCAGACCAGCGCGGCCGGCGCGGAGCAAAGCTCCCTCCGGACCACGCCGCTTCTGCCTGCCTTGGTAGAGATCGGAAATCAGTTCCCCTCCCACCCCGCATTTCAGCGAAGACGGACTAGCTGGCCGGGGGACGGAACGCGGGAGGGAGCCCGCGAGTCGGAGATACCCCCACTCGCGCGTCGTCCACCTGCGCCCACTCCCCCGGACCGATAATCCGGGAAATTCAGGGAGAGTGAGGAACTGCTGCATCGGTTAGCTTCTGTCGAACAACAGATCCTCCATCCCGCCACAATTATCCAGACAAAAATTAGACTTTTCCCGAGAAATGGGCCAATTCTCCCTTTTTGTCTACTTTTTGTCTACTTATGGGTGCCGGCCAAACTCCAAGAGCCTCCCTGGCGCAGCCCCTCGCCCTTCCTCGGCCAAGACCCGCCTCTAGGGGGATCCCTCGCGGCGGCCGCCTTCAAGGAACTTTATCAGAAGGTCCTCGCCAATCGCACCCATCGCCCCGTGCCCGGCACCCGCAACCTTGTAATGAATGACCGCTCCGTCGAGATAGCTGAATACCTCGAGATTTCCGATCACCCGGGTGGGCTTCTCAAGCTTCTTTCCCGCATGACCCATGGCCCGGGCCCAGAGAAAGATCGATTGCTCCGCATCGACAAACGCGAGCTTCCCCCCTTTGGCTGGAATCACTCTCGAAGGTCCTCCCCCATAGGGCACCAACCGGTCTTCCGTCCCGGAGATGTTCATGATCCGTTTTCCTGTCAGCGGCTCGACGGTTTTCCGGTAGCTGTTGTTCTTCCCCCTGGCCTTGAACGCCCGACCATCATGCTGATAGGCGTTGAGAGGGCTGACTCCGCTGACATAATTCCGTATGTTCGGCAGCCGACATTCAATGGCCAGCTGGTTCACGAGCGCCGCCCCGTTTGAGCTCCCGATGATACTGAAATTGTCCCCCTGCACGTTCTCATAGCCCGCCAGCTCTTGGACGATGGTCTCCACGAAGGCACGGTCATCCGCCTTGGAACGCTCGGAGACAATGTTCCAGCTTTTCTGATACCCTTCCGGGCAGACGACAATATAGCGCCGGGCCAAGGACCGGTGCCGCCTCAGGAATCCTTGCATCGCACCGCGCGCGTTCCCCCCGTTCCCATGCAGGAAAACCACCACTGGCAACTTCCCCCCTTTGTTCTCAGGGACCGAAACGAGATAGGGTCGCTCGTAATCCTGCTCCTGCTTCCAGGATTGCCTGATGGTATAATCCCCCGATCGGAGAGTCTCCGCCCCGAAGCCTGTCGCATTCGTCAGGCTCAGAACTGCCAGTAAGGGGACCAGTTTTTTCATCGCCTCAACCATTAGAGCACAGCTTCCTCTTCGTCCACCGAAGAAAAAGCACTGGTCTATTCGGGATTCGTCCAGTTGGCCCTGAGAGTCACGTCCTGCGAAGGCATGAGGAACGTGAACTCCGCGGCGTGGGGCTGAGACAGCGCAAGGGGGCCGTCCGTGGTCCAGTACAGCACTTCCCGGCCCTCCCTCTTCCGCGGGGCGATTGTGACGGTCACCCGCTGTCCCGGCTGGGGCCGGGGGGGAGAGGCCTCCCCTCCTGTCACTGTCAGGCTAACCGGGCCTTCATAAATGGCCGCGAGCTGGGCATCGGATTCTCCCACGGTGAAAAGCGCCCTCCGGTTCCCGGGCTCCTCGAAAGCGCCCGCGGAGGAAGACCACTTCACGAAAGGGCGACCGTTCCTGTTTTCCGGCGCAGTAACACGGATAACGGTCCCCGGCTCAAAAAAACCGTAACGACAGGTATCACCAAGAAAGGGACGCTCGCCACTGATCACCTCCAGGATAACACCACCATCGATCTCCACACAGTAATTGAATGGTGTCCCATAGACCTGGGAAAGCATCCATGCCATTCTCATGCTGAAGCCCTCCCGGTCATCTCCGCCCGGACGGCTGATATGCCCCCGCCCCGGGATCATCGTGAACCTTCCATACCCACCGCAATCAAGATGGTTCTGGTAGAGCGGTATCTGCTCCGAGATTCTTGAAACATGGTCCCGGGGACAATGCTGGACCCAGAGAGCTGTTTTCAACGTCCGGCACGTCTCGATAGTTGTTCCTCTCGTGACCTCGTCGCATCCCCAGGCCCCGAGGGGCATCATGGCTGCGATACGGTAGCCTTCCCCATGCTCGGCCGCACATCCGATCCTCCAGGTTCCCTGCCCGCCCATACTGAAACCCGTGACATAGATGCGGTCCTCATCAATGCTGACCCTCTCCTTCACGTGGTCGAGCATTCGTTTGAACCTGGCCGGTTCCCACCTTGCAATGGGCTTGACGGGGGCCACATGCAGATACCCGAACTGGCCGTTGGCGTTACCACTGTAGCCCGCATCGGACCACCTCTGGTTATCGACGAGACGGGCCGCTACCATGTTCCGCTTGCCCTGATTCGGGTGAGTGCGCCCCTTTCCCCCTCCATGAAGATAGATAACCACCGGATAGGACCGGTCCTTCCGGTAGTCCTCCGGAACCCATAGCGAGTATTGGTAGGTGTCCCGCGGAACGGCACCGCTGGCGTGGGTGTAATTGTGCTGCTCCCCGGGGGTGTAGGCGGCTGCAGGTCCCATGTGGATCAGCGGAACGGCAGTCACGACCCCGGCAAAGGCGAGAGAAAGGCGTGAAATCACATCTGCAGAACACTAAATTTTCAAGCCTGTGACAAGACTAGCCGGGCACCCTGCTTCTCCGGTCGACATTTCTCCCAGGACATATTGAATCCCGGTCCTCATGCCTCGCCCTGCTCCGCTTCTGCTCATCCTTACCCTCCTCGCGAGTTCGCTCCTGCATGCCGGGTGGCGGGAAGACACCGTCCTCATCCAGCGCGAGGACCACACCACGGTGGCCCGGCACCCCGGGAGCGAGACCATCCTCTTCCGCCATGCCGACTCCCAGCTCGCCATCGAGTGGGGCCTCCGCACCGCAACCAATACTATCGTGCTCGGGGGTGAATACACGGTCTCCGACCGGATCGACATCCCACGACCCGGGGTCACCCTGATTATAGATCGCCATGCCACTCTCAGGCTCGACCCGGGGGGCAGACATACAACCATCGACTTCAAGTCCCGGAACGCCGGATACTGGCAGATGCTTCCAATGATCTACAACATGGGTCACGACAATGTCCGCGTCCTGCTCTTTGGAACCCTCGAGAAATGGAAGGTCGAGAAGAAGGAGAATGGGAAGCAGACCCTTCCCATCATGTTTGATGGACGCAATGATCGGGGGACCTGCGGGTTATCGGGGGGACTGCTCATGGTGACCGGCCATGCGACCGACTCCTTCTGGCTGGTCGATTCCGCGAGGGTCCAAGTCCCCGTGGTCGCCCTCGACACCAATCCCGGTGCTTCCCTCGTCCTCGAGGGCTGCGAGGATTGTCATCTCGGACTGATTGCGAGCATCGCCCCCGAGCAGGGCGGCACCACCGGCGAAACCATCGACCTCAACTCCCGCAACATCGATATCACAATCGAGAGAGTGGTCGGGGAGCGCTCCCAGGAAATCATCGACTGCAACGAGAGCCACGTCGTAGTTCAGGATGTTGTTTCCATTGGCCGGCCCCGTAAGATGTTCGGGCGCGGCCCTGTCTCCGGTCCCCGCTACACGGACCGCAGGTCGTTCGGATCGCGCTCCCTGGATGTCCGAACCACCTCCATTCTGGACGATGCGGTGAGCTCCCGCCTTCTCCACGAAGTTCCCGAACTTCCCGACGCGCTCCCCTCTTTCACCGTCCGAACCACGGTGGAGGTAACCCTGCGCAACAACCGGAAGAAGCACTACCACCGAAGTGCACACTTCGACCTGCGTGCAAAAGAGGCTGCACGAGAAACACCCTAGCGTCCCCGCTAGACTCTCGTCTCGCTCCCGGTCGAGTCCCCGAAACTCTTTCCGGGCATGCCAACCTCCCCCAGCATGCGGACGAAGAGATTGTTGAGCGGGGTCTCCCCCACATCGACATGCCGACCGGGCTGGAACCTTCCACCCGCATTCCCCGCCACCACGATGGGCAGGTCAACATGAGTGTGCCAGTGCCCATCAGACAGGCCACTGCCCCACACCACCATCGAGTTGTGAAGCAGCGACTTGCCGTCCGTGTCCTTCGCTTCCTTCATTCGCTCGAGGAAGTAGGCAAGCTCCTCGCTGTAAAAACGGTCAATCCGGCTTACAAGTTCCATCTTTCCCGCATCCTTACCATGGTGGGAAAGATCGTGATGCCCACCGCTCACCCCGATATCACGGAAACTCCGGTTGCTCCCGTCATGTCCGATGAGAAAACTCACCACCCGGGTGGAATCACTCCGGAAGGCGAGAAGCATCATATCGAAGAGGATCCGGATATGCTCCCGGTAATCCCGCGGGGTTCCGTCCGGTGCAGGCCGCCCCGGATCTGCGGGCGGGCCCAGCCGTTCCACGCGCTCAATACGCTGCTCAACCTCCCGGACGCCCGTGAGATATTCGTCGAGTTTCTCGCGATCCTCGCGTCCGAGACGCTGCTCCATCCTGCGGGCCGAGACCTGCACAAAATCAAGGATCGATTTCTGCTCCGCATGCCGCCGGGCCGAATTGGCAGCCCGCTCTTCCGGGCTCCCGGCTCCGTAGATCCGCTCGAACACAGCACGCGGATTTGACTCGGGAGTGGCGGGCAGATGCTCGGAACGCCATGAGATATTATACTGGTAGGCGCAGGAATAGCCTGCGTCGCAGGCTCCTGTATTGCGCACCCTCTCGCAGGTGAGTTCCAGAGAAGGAAGCCGGGTCTCCGCCGCAAGGAAGCGTGCCGCAAGCTGGTCCGCGGAGATTCCCACCTTCAGATTCGCTCCGGAGGTCCGCAGCGGACGCGCGCCCGTCAGGAAAGTGGCATTGGCCCGGGCATGGTCTCCAGCGCCATCCTTTCCCGGATTTCCTTCCACCTGCGCGAAGCCCTTCACAATTTGCAGATCGTCCCGGAAGCGCTCCAGCGGAGCCATGCTCTCGTTGAACTTGAAGCCGGCCCCGAATCCCTCCGGACGCCACTTGTCCATGATCACTCCGTTCGGGACGTAGAGATACGCGGTGCGGAGGGGAGCACCTGTTGCAGTGATCCCGCGCGACCCCGCCTTCGCCACGGTTGCAGCGCCCGCCAGGGATGCCATTCCAGGGAGGGTGATACAGGCACCCAGGCCACGCAAAAACGTCCTGCGGCCGATCTGTTCACGGGGGAAGCTCATCGTCAATTCAGGTTCCGTTGATGATCCAAGCTTCCGATCCAACAAGCAAGGGGATTCCTTCTCCCGGAAGAATGACCGCTCACAGCCGCGTCGATCATCTGGATTTCCGGCAATCCGCTTGGCCCCGGGAGCCTCTTAGCGGGCCCGCTTCATCTGAAACGGCACACTCTCCACCACCCCATAGAGGAACTCGCGCAGCCCCCCTCCCGCATCCTCCGCCTGCTTGATAATCCCATCCACAGTCGGCGCGTCGTAGTATTCGATCCCACGGCCCACCGCATAGGTGAGCAACTTCTCAGCAAGGCAGCGGTGAAAGTCCTTCCTGCGCGGGCCCGCCAAGACTTTCCGGAGTCCACCAACGCCTACGAACTCCTCTCCCGTGACCAGCCTTCCGGTCGTCTCGAATCTCTCTCCATCCCGCCACTGCCCCAGCGCATTGTAGCGCTCGAGAGCCAGCCCGATGGGGTCCAGTCGCGCGTGGCAGGAGTGACAGAGCGGCTGGGAACGATGGTGCTCCATCAACTCCTCTACGGTAGCCTCCTTGCCCAGTTTCTTCTGGGCCTCCTCGAGAGCCGGGATGTTGGGAGGCGCAGGCGGGGGCGGAACACCAAGGAGGTTGTCGAGGACGTAAAGGCCCCGCTTGACTGGAGAAGTTCGATCTGGATTCGACGTCGTCAGGAGGAAACTCCCCTGCGTCAGGATTCCTCCCTGCCGCGAATTTCCCTCGAGGCTCACCTTGCGAAACTCCTTCCCCTGAATTCCATCCACCCCGTAAAAGGTCGCAAGGCGGTCGTTCACGAATGCGTAATCCGCGGTAATGAATTCCACCGCAGGCCGGTTCTCCTCCAGGATGTGGGCAAAGAACAGCTGGGTCTCCCGCACCATGTCCTGCCTCGTATACAGATTGAAGATCTGCCTCGCGCGGTTCCCGTCCTTGATGCCGAGCAGGAGCGGCGTATCGAAGATTCTCCCGTCCAATTCGCGGATCTGCAGCCACTGCCCCACAAAATTGCGGATGAAACGCCCGGACTTCGGGTCGGCCAGCATACGGTCAACATTGCTACGCAGGTTCGTCCGCAGCTTCCCGGCACCGGCCTCTTCAAGGAGCGCCTCGTCCGGCACCGAGCTCCAGAGGAAATAGGAGAGTCGTGTGGCCAGGGCATACTCGTCTATTGGAACGGCTCGAACTTCGCCCTCCGCCCTGCCTGAAAACTCCCCCCGCAGCAGGAAATCGGGTGAACTCAGGATCGCGGTGAGGGCAAAACGAATTCCCGCCAAGAACTGCCCCTCGTCCTCCCACTTCATCCTCGCGAGCGCGATCAGCCTGTCGAGGGTCTCTTCATCAACCGGTTGTCGGTAGGCGCGCGTGGCATGACGGCGCAGAATCCGGCGTGCATACCGCTCCCGTTCCGGCTCTCCCTCCGGCGGAGGCCCCCCGTCGATGATGCGCCGGACACTCTCGGGGTAGCGGTCCCAGGCCATCGAGTCCGCCGGCCCGGTCATCACCACGCTGAGCACTTTTACCGCGAGGGGCACATTGGCACTGTTCGCCCCCTCGCCGGGAACCATCTCGAACTCCAGCCGGCGGAGGCCTTTCTTCAGCACCGGGGTTACTTCCACCTCAAAACTCTTTGTCCTGCTGCTTGCGAAGCTGACAGCCCGGGAGGCCACTTCCTGGTCGTCAATAAGAACACGCCACGTGGCATGAGCCTCCTTCGCTCCACTCTGGGCGACAACCTGGTAGCTGATCGCGAGGTGATGCTTACCCGCGGTCCTGGCCTCCCAGGAAGTTCCTGCCCGGTGGGCACTCCCCGCCCGCATGAAGCGCGCCGAGCGGGAACGGTTCCTGGTGTTGCGCATCTGGCCGGGATCGATGTTCACCGCCTGCGGTCGACCCGCCCCAAGAGGAATAGCCTGCTCCATGATACCCTCAGCCACGGCGAGATACTTCTCCATGAGCAGCGGGGAAATCGAAAGCACATCGCCGATGGTATCGAATCCGTAGCCGGTGTCATCCGGAGGGAAGGCGTCATTCACATTGACCTTCACACCAAGGAGATCCTCGATCGAGTGTCCGTATTCCACCCGGTTAAGGCGGCGCAGGGCTACCCGCCCGGGATCGGGATTCTCCGGATCCAGGCCCAGGACCCTGCGCTCAATCCAAGAGATTAACTGATGACGCTCCTCCCCAGTCGGCTGATCTTTCTTGGCTGGCGGCATAAGGTCCGTCCGCAGGTTTTTCCAGATTCCCAGCCAGAGCTCCTGATTGTCCAGCCTGTGCGCTCCCTCCTCCGGGTCGTCGAGTGAAATCCCACCCTTGCGCGATCCGTCGCCATGACAATCAAAGCAGTAACTTTCGAGAAGAGGTTTGATTGCGGACTCGTATTCCACGGCCGCGCTCTCCACCGGGTCCTCCCCGGCGACAACCGTTCCGTAAAATCCACCGCATACCCACAACCACCCCAGCATGCGGATCGGGCACATGGCGCGCATGCTCTGATGGGCTATCAGGGCTCTCTTCATTTTCTATTCCCCAAAAAAGAACCGATAGAAGATCCCGGCTGAATGCAGCACTCCAGCCGCCGATGGATGACTTCCATCCCGCGCATACAGCCGCTTCCCGTTTCCCGCTTTCATTTCCTCCGCCCAGGCCTCCCCGACCGGCACCACGAGAACTCCACCCGCTGCCTCCGCTGCCTCGCGATAACCTACAATCAGGCGTGCCTGCATCTTCGCAAAAGTGTCATCGGGAAAAGCCCCGGCATTCTGCAGATCCCCATTTCGCCGGCCCCAGGTTTGAAAAAAAACTGGGACCGCACCCGCCTTGCGAATCTCTTCCACCAGGTTTTTCGCATGAGGGATCATCTGCTCGCCACGCTGCTCCCTGCTGAAGGAGGGCAACTGGCTCTGCTCCTGCAAGACCACCACATCCCACTTGCCCCCACGGATTCTGGCAAGAGTCTCTTTGCTCCCCGCGTGTTTCCGCAGAGTCCACCCACCCCTGGTCACTCTCTCGACCACGGCGCCAGGCCTTCCCTCCTGAGCCAACTGCGCGAGAGCCCCCGGAACCTTGAAACTGTAACTGTTCCCCACGAAAAGGATCCGCGGTTCAGCCGCCATCGCAAGCCGCCTCTGCAGGGCATCCAGGGCGTCAGCCTTCAGAGCCGGTGCGGCCAGCGCCCATCCAATTGCCAGTGCCACCCACAATCTCATCGCTGGCATCAAGACTGACCTTCGCGAAATTCCAAGTACAACCCGGCCGCGTCACTCCTTCACGCGCCCTCTCGCCCTGAGGTGCCAATCCACCCGGGCAAACGAATCCCGGCGATCTCTTCCCGAATCGGCACGCGGCAAGGCTAGAACCGGTAATCGACATTCACCCACAGTGATCGCGGCAACCCGGTGGACTCCAGTCCCGAGCTGCTCAACCCGGTCGTAATCTCCTCGTCAAGGAGGTTTTCAACCCGGGCCTGCAGAGACACATTCTCACTCAGCGCCACCCGTCCACCAAGGCGCACACTCCACCAGGAACCGAGGTAGCGGCTCTCCAGAGCATCGTCGAACTGGCCGCTGCTGAAGTCGACCTCCGCAAACAGATCCAGCCCTTCCATTGGGGCGAGCTCCGCTCCCGCGACCAGGCGGTGCCTTGGCGATTGTGGAAAGCGCTTTCCTTCCAGCTGACTCTGCTCCCGAGACTCGACAAACTCGGACTGCGAAAGCAGGTAGCGGAGCGTGAATGCGAGATCGGGCGAAGGATTCCACCGCGCCCGGCCCTCGATTCCCCACACGCGGGCCTCCTCCACATTGCGACGCTGCGCGACCGATCCTCCCGGGGGGACAAATCCCGCAATCCCGGAAGCCTCGAGGGAGTCGGTGATGGGGACGTTCGCAATGGCATCATGAATCCAGTGGTGGAAGACACTCACATCCAGCGAGAAGGTATCCCGGGGTTCCCATTCCACCCCCGCCTCCATGCTCACAAACCGTTCGGGATCGAGACCCGCATTCGCTTCCGTGATATCGTTGCGAACGCGGAACGGACGGTAGAGTTCATTGATGGAAGGAAGCCGAAAGGCTGTCCCCGCCGAGGCCCTGACGCGCACGGCGTCAGAAACGGAACGGCTCATGGCCGCACTCAGGGAGGGTTCCACACCAGCCCGGTCCCGAAAGCGG
Organism: uncultured Roseibacillus sp.; assembly: GCA_963935445.1. Lineage (GTDB taxonomy): Bacteria > Verrucomicrobiota > Verrucomicrobiia > Verrucomicrobiales > Akkermansiaceae > Roseibacillus_B. The sequence continues at coordinate 148 of CAWWCX010000092.1, read as the reverse complement.
TCCTCGCGGAGCACCGCGCCCGTCGCCGGACGGTGCTCCAGCCGTTCGCCATCCCGGAGATTCCAGAAGTCGACCCGCGCACTGCCATCCAGAGCAAGCCCCCCGCCTGTCTCTTATACACATCTCCGAGCCCACGAGACCGTACTAG
>CAWWCX010000091.1:0-12037 GCA_963935445.1 uncultured Roseibacillus sp. | reverse complement strand
CTAGTACGGTCTCGTGGGCTCGGAGATGTGTATAAGAGACAGATTGCAGGCTGCGGCGGGGTAAAGGGGATCCCCCTCGCAGGAGCGGGGCTCGGATTCCCCCTCGGATTGTCTCTTGCTACCCCACGAAACTGGCCTTAGTTAACCTACATCGCACTTCGGTCCTTCAGCCTGACGCTTGCGCTCCGCTATCTCAATCCGATGCGGACCTACTTTTCACTGATTACCCTGGTGTGTCTCCTGGGGGTCGCGGTGGGGGTGATGGTATTGATCGTGGTGCTGGCGGTGATGGCGGGCTTCGAGCGGGAAGTGAAAAGCCGCTTGCTGGGATTCTCGCCCCATGTGCAGCTCGAATTGATGGGAGTGGAAGGGCCCCAGCTGATCTTCGACTGGCGGGAGATCAAGAAGGAGGTTGAAGCGGTTGAGGGTGTCGAGGAGGCGTATGCCCAGCTGCGCGACTTCACCATCCTGGAAATGTCGGACCTCTTTTATCCGGTAGAGTACCGCGCGATTGACACCAGCAACGAGAGTCAGATGAAGGGCCTGGAGGAGCTCATCCTGAAGGAAAAGTATGGAGGGACCGCCGACATGGGATTGGATGACCGCGCGGTGGTCGCCGAGTCGACCGCGAGGCAGTTCGGGATCTCGGTGGGAGACCGGATCCTACTTCACTCGGCGCGCAACCTGCAGCAGCTGGCGGAAGCCTGGAAGATTACCGACCGACCGCTGGTTGCGGTGGAGCATGCCGGGATGCTCGCCGAGGTCCGGAAGGACCTGCGCAACCGCATGACGGTTGAGAACACCAGGGAAGCGTTCGACTTCGCGATGCTGTCCGGAATCTACGATTCCCTTGAGTCGGCCGGGAACCAGAACATCAGGGAGAGCGAGCGGGCGGCCATCAACACCATCCTGGGCACCTTCCAATCCGGGGAGCGGAATGAGGCTGGCACACGCTTCCTGCTGGAACCGGGCTCGGTGGAGAGGGTTCTCGATCAACTCGACATCCTCGAAGGAATGGACCGGGAGGTGGAAGATGGACGCCTCCTGCGGGGCATGCGGGAAGTGGCCCTGCCCCGGGAGCTGGAGGTGGTGGGGATCTTCCGGACGAGCCAGCACGTGCTGCACCCCGCCGTTTTTGTGCCGCTTGCGATCGGGCAGGAGCTCAAGAACCTGGAGGGAGGGGTGGAAGCAATCGGGGTCCGCGTGGATGACCCCTACCAGGTCGAGCTCGTGCAGAACCGGCTTGATGCGACCCTTGGCCCGGCGTGGTCCGTGCTGAGCTGGAAGGACCAGAACCGGGCCTGGGTGGAATTGATCGCAAGAGAGCGGATGATGATGTATTTCGCGCTCTCTTTCATCGTGCTGGTTTCTGCCTTCTGCATCATGGCGGTGATTTTCACCATCACCATCATGAAGAAGCAGGAGATCGGGGTGATGAAGGCGCTTGGAGCCACGCCCTTCCAGGTGGTGAAGGTCTTCACCTTGCAGGGGTCGATTGTTGGTTTTCTGGGGGCGACCCTCGGCGTGGTGCTGGGACTCCTGGTGGTTCGTTTCCGGGATCCGATTTACGGGATACTCAAAAATGTCGGATTCGATGTCTTCCCGGCGGACTTTCATGGCATCGATGGGTTGCCGGCGCACGTGAATGCTCCGGAGGTGGTGACCGTGGCGGTTGGGGCCTTTGTCCTCTGCGCGATCGCGGCCTTCATTCCGGCCTTCCTCACCTCCCGGCGTGATCCCGCGAGCTGCCTCCGGAACTTCTAAGCACGCGTCATGGAAGTCTGGATTGTCGAGGAGGGCGAGAAACGCGGACCGTACCAGACCTACGAAATCCGCGAACGCATCGAGAGGGGGGAACTCGCGGGCGATGAACTCGCCTGGCACAGGGACCAGGAGCAGTGGATCGAGCTGCGGGAGATGGATGCCTTCCGGTCGGGGTTCGAAAAGTCTTCGCAGGAACAGGCGCAATCCCTTCCGCCACCACTCCCACCCCAGCCGTATCCGGTGTTGCGCTTCTTCGCGCGCTGGTTCGATGTCTGCCTCTATCTGCTGTTCATCTTCGGGCTGGTCCAGCTCATCGGGTTGAACCTCTACACAGCCCTGGGGGGGCCTTTCCGGGTCCTCTACTTCCTGCCCTACGTCTGCCTGGAGGCAGCCTTTATCCACCTCGCCAAGACAACTCCCGGGAAGTTCCTGCTCGGAATCAGGGTAGTGACCACGGAGGAGCAGGCCCTGCCGCTGCAGGTCTCGCTGGTGCGTTCCCTGCGCGCCTACATCGTCGGGCTCGGCCTCATGTTCGATCCGATCCTCACCGTCATGTGTCACATCTTCTGCATCTGGTATCTCCTCCGGTTCAGGGAGGCGACCTGGGATACCACGGCAAAAACCAGGGTCCGGGTGACCGGCCCGCTGCTTTTTCCGGTCCTCCTCTTCATCATGTTTTTTGTCATCGTCCTCGTGCTGCTGTCCCTCGTTCTCATGCCCGTGTTTTTGCAGGCTTGGGAGCATGTTCGCGAGCAGATGCCGGGACTGGGTTGACTCGATCCGTACCAGCACCATACTCCGGGCAACGCACATGCCTGGGACGGTCTATTTCGATCTGGAAACACAGCGCAGCTTCAACGACGTCGGCGGGTCGTCCAATCTGAGCAAAATGGGTGTCTCGGTGGGGTGCTCCTTCTGCACGGATTCGGGGGAGTACCGGGTTTACCCGGAAGAAGAGCTGGAGGACCTCGTCCAGCTTCTCACGAGGGCAGAGCTGGTGGTGGGCTACAATCACCTCCACTTCGACTATGGCGTTCTGGAAGGCTACACGGTGCTGGACCTTGGATCCCAGACGGTGAACCTCGATCTCATGGTGGACCTGAAGGAGATTCTGGGCCGGAGGATCGGGCTGGGTCAGGTCGCGGCGTCCACCCTCGGAACCGGTAAGACGGCAGTGGGTGTCGATGCCCTCAAGTGGTGGAGAGAGCACAAGACCTTGGTGGGAGAGCAGGCCCGGAACCCTGTCACCGCATACAGTGAGCCGCTCATGAAGATTGCCGAATACTGTGCCTACGACGTGAAGGTGACAAAGTGCCTGCACGAGTACGGACGCCAGCATGGACACGTCAAATACGACGATGGATCGGGGTCGCAGCAGGAGGTTGAGGTGAACTGGTAAGGGCCGCATCCCTGTCCGCTTCAAGCAGGCGGGGCGCAGGGTGCTGTTGCCATCCATCCTTTTCGAGGCGGCCCACCCGAATCTGCGCGAAGCAAGAATTCAGGAACTTCAAACCATCCGGAGATCCCCTGATCGTATGGGGTTGGTGCGCTGTTCCAGCGGGTTCCGAAATCCGGGCTTGTTTGTAATGGCATTCTGCCCGCGTTCGCTGCTTGTATGCCATAGCTGTGAAGGAAATATGGGATCTTGCGACCAACGGACAGGTGCTTCCGTTTACGCTCCTGTTGATTCCGGTCGCGCTCTACTGGCTCCTGGCGCTGCTGGGGACGCTGGATCTTGACTTTCTGGATGTGGACCTGGACCCGGATGTCGACGTGAGCGCCAGTGCCAGTGTGGACGCGGGTGGGCAGGGGAACGGGCACGGAGACGTCCCTGGCCAGGGCGTGGTGATGAATGTGTTCCATGGGGCACTCAGGGCGATCAATGCCACCGACGTACCCGTCATGGTCGTGTTTTCCATTCTCATGATCATGATGTGGTTGTGCGCCATGCTGGGGAACCTGTGGTTCAATGCGGGCGGCGGGGATGGATTGGGAACGATTATTGGTCTTAGTGCGGTGGCGGGAGGCTTGCTCCTGACCCGCGTGCTTACCGAGCCGCTGAAGCCGGTCTTCCGGGCCATGAGGGGTGCCGGAACCCCCAATCGCCCGGTGGTGGGCCGCAGCGGCAAGGTCCGCTCGCATGAACTGGACGAGCAGAGCGGACAGGTGGAGATCGAGGAGAAAGGCGAAGTGATTTTAATCAATGCCCGTCTGGCCGACGGGTCCGAGCCCCTGAGCCAGGGAGCGGAGGTGATTGTCTACGATTACAACGACGAGAGAGGAATTTACTACGTCAGGCACCTGACACCCAGCTAACCAAACCACGCAACGACAACTGTTCGACCCATGACTGCACTACTACAGAACCTGCCTCTGGCAAACCAGACCTTGATCATCGTTGGCCTTTCGATAGGGGGCCTCGTGGCGCTCTTCGTCGTCATGGCGATGACCTACGCCGCGCTCTATCGCAAGGTGAAGAAGGGAACAGCCCTGATCCGGACCGGATTCGGCGGAACCAAGATCGAGTTCAACGGAATCCTGGTCTGGCCCGTCTTCCACCGGGTGGAGACCATGGACATCTCCCTCAAGCGGATCGAAATCGACCGGACAGGGAACAATGGCCTGATCTGTCAGGACAACATGCGGGCGGACATCAAGGTGGCCTTCTTCGTCCGCGTGAACAACGTGGAGGAAGATGTTCTCCGGGTTGCCCAATCGGTTGGCTGCGAGCGCGCATCGAGTGAGCCGGAGATCCGCAATCTCTTTGATGCCAAGTTTTCCGAGGCCCTCAAGACGGTGGGCAAGCGCTTCGACTTCATCGCCCTCTACGAGGACCGGGACAAATTCCGTGACGAGATCCTGAAGGTGATTGGAACGGACCTGAATGGTTTTGTTCTTGATGACGCGGCCATCGACTACCTCGAGCAGACCCCGCTTGAGTCCCTCGACCCGGACAACATCCTTGACTCGGAGGGGATCAAGAAGATTACCGATCTGACCGCGGAACAGGCCAAGCTTGCCAACAACATCCAGAGGGACAAGGAGAAGGTCATCAAGCAGCAGGACGTGGAGGCCCGGGAAGCAATTCTCGAGCTGGAACGCCAGCTGGCGGAGACCGAAGCCAAGCAGCAGCGCGAGGTGGAGACCGTGCAGGCCCGGGAGAAGGCGGAGGCCCTCAAGGTCCAGGAAGAGCAGCGGCAGAAGTCCGAGCAGGCGCGCATTGCAGCCGAGGAGGAGATCCAGGTCGCTGCTCAGAACCAGGAGCGCCAGGTGCTCGTCGCGCAGCGCAACAAGGAGAGGACGGATGGGGTGGAACTTGAGCGGGTAGAGCGCGAGCGTATGCTTGAGCAGATTGAACGCGAGCGGGTGACCGAGCTCAAGGCTATCGAGAAGGAGAAGGCTGTGGAGGTCCAGAAGAAGGAAATCCAGGATGTGATCCGCGAGCGGGTGGCGGTGGAAAAGACCGTGGTCGAGGAGCAACAGCGGATCAAGGATACGGAGGAATTTGCGACCGCGGATCGTCAGAAACAGGTCACCGTGACCCTCGCAGAGGCATCGGCCCAGGAAAAACTCATCACCGAGGTCAAGGAAGCGGAAGCCAGCAAGCAGGCCGTGGAACTCGAGGCAGACCAGAAGGCCTACGAGGTCCTCAAGGCTGCGGAGGCTGCCCGACAGGCCGCGGAAATGGAGGCTGAGGAGCGGGTGATCAAGGCGGAAGCTGAGGAGACCGCCTCGGAGAAGGAGGCGGCAGCCAAGAAGCTTATTGCCGACGCGGTGGCCAAGGAGGCTGCCGCGGTGGGACTGGGTGAAGCCGACGTGCTCCGGGCAAAGGGCGAGGCGGATGCCGAGGCGATCACGCAGAAGGCGGAGGCGATGAAGCTCTTCGAAGAGGCCGGACAGGGCCACGAGGAATTCAAGCTCAAGCTGGAGAAGGATCTCGACGTGGAACTCGCTGAGATCGACGTACAGCGGCAGATTGCGGAGCAGCAGGCGCTGGTGGTTGGGGAAGCCCTCAAGTCAGCGAACATCGACATCGTTGGTGGCGAAACCGAGTTCTTCGACCGCATCACCAATGCGATCACCACCGGGAAGGTGGTTGACCGCACCTTGAACAACAGTGAAGTCCTCGAGGACGTAAAGGATACGTTCTTCAATGGAGACCCGGACTACTTCAAGTCCCAGCTTTCCACCTGGCTCGACGATTTTGGCGTGAAGAGTGAGGATCTGAAGAACCTCAGTGTAACAGCGCTCCTCGGGAACCTGGTGTCCAAGGCCCGCGGTGAAGACCGGAAGCGCCTTGTCGGCCTGATGGGAGCTGCCGAGCGCTTCGGCCTCGGGGACGCGAGGGCCGCCGATGTCCTCGAGAAGCTCGGGTAGTCCCCGGCAGCCCTTAGGGAGGAGAAACCATGAGGTGGGAAAACAAGGAGTGGTCTGTCTCCGGGGAGGGCTCCTGATTCATCATGCCTGAAGACACACAGCAGCTGGAAGGGGGAGCGTATGAGGTCATCCGGGACCGCCTGACGCGGCATGGGAGTGACCTGCGGGACCGACTGGACCAGCTCAATGAGGATCGGAAGGAACTCTTCGGAGTTGTAGAGAATGAGCTGGTCTCGACCTCGCGGATCACCACCCAGTTCAATTGCGTGCCGCGGGACATGATCGCGGTGGGAGCGAACCGCTTCCTCTTTGGCTACAACATCCAGTTCGGCCTCAGGCAGACGACCAATGTGTCCGATGTCTTCGCGGCTTACCAGTATGAGCCGGAAGGGCATGAATTCCATCAGCTCCCGGCCGAGGAGGTGCTGAGCGATCCCACCTTCGCGGAAGACTTCCAATACCTCTACCGCTACTACAAGCAGACCGTTTTTGTGAAGTTCATGGTGATCGGCCCCAACCTCTACATGGGGATGCGGATCGGCAAGGAGGTGGAGGATCTCAAGACCTTCAAGTGGCTCATCAACGGGGACGGAACGCTGGAATACCTCGGCAACCGCTTTGACCATGAATATGCCTTCCCGCCTCAGCAGGAATTCGAGTGGACCCGCGCACATCGTGACATGCATCGTGGGGGGGAGCATCCCCACGTTTCAATCGATGACCGTGTCTTCGTGGAGACAGTTGGAGGGGACCTGACGGTCAAGGTCGAGGACAACACCTTGTCGGGAGAGGGGATTTACTCGGAGCCGGTGACGGATCAGGACCAGACTCTCGACGATGCAGAAATCTTCTATGCCACGGTCGGGCCGCTGGTCCTGATGAAGATCCTGCCCTACCGGGAAGAGCTGCACCGCTATCTCGTATTCAATGAGAAGACACGGGTGGTGCACCGGCTCGATGCGATCGGGCATTCCTGCGTTCTGCTCCCGGACGAGCAGGGCCTGATCTTTGCCAACGGCTATCTCCTGCTGACGGGCGAGGTGAAGGTTTTCGAGACGGACCTCACGGACATGCGTTTCGAGCGGCGGATAGCCTCTGCCAACGGAGAAGACTATCTCTATGTCTTCTATAACCGGCTCAGCGGCGATTACGTCCTTCTCTCCTATAATATCATATCGCAGACCGTGGAGACTCCGGTCATCTGCAACGGCTACTCCCTGTTCCCGAGCGGGGAGCTGACCTGCTTCAAGTCCGAGGAGCAGGCCCAGAAGCATCACGCCCTGCAGGTGTGGCAGACCTCTTATCTCGGAGAGGAAGCCCTGATCGCGGGTGTCTCAGGGGAGGGCTCCATGCTCTCCAAGGTTGGTAATGCGGAACTGGTCCGCGGAATGGCGGAGTGCCGGGAAGTGCTTGTTCTCCTCGGCAAGGAAGACAGTTACGCCGGGCTCTACCTCGACCTCGTCAAGAAGACGAGCGACATCCTCGACAGCTACTTCTGGATCGCGAAGGAGGAAATGCACGATCTTGCGGGTCCGGTTCGTGAACTGCAGCGGGCGGCAACTTCGGCGATCGATGAATTCGACAAGGTGCAGCGTCTGCGGGAGGGGACGAAGCAGCAGACCGCGTCCGTTCGCGGAGCGGTCGAGGAGGTTCTCAAGCAGGTCCATTACTCGGCTCCCGATGATATCTTCGGGTTCGTGCACCATCTCACCGAGTTGCGGCGTCGACGCGGGGAGGTGATCGGCCTGCGCGAACTGCGCTATGTCGACACGAGCCAGGTCGATGAGCTGGAAGCGCAGGTGATCGAGGCCACCGAAAAGTGCTCCAGCCAGACGGTGGCCTTTCTCCTGAAGAAGGAGGCACTCGATCCCTACCGCGGAGCGGTTGAGGAGCAGAAGACCGCGATCGCAAAGCTGAAGAAGGTGACCGAGGCGGACGGGGTTGCTGACGCCCTCGATACAGCGGGATCGGAACTGGAGATGCTGATTGACGTGGTGAGCAACCTCAAGATCGAGGATGCGACCCAGACCACCGCAATCATCGACGGGATCTCCGGCATCTACGCGACTCTCAATGGAGTGCGGGCCGAACTCAGGCAGGTGCGCAGGGACCTCGCCAAGTCAGAGGGCATGGCCCAGTTCGGCGCGCAGATGAAGCTTCTGGGCCAGGCGGTGGTGAACTACCTGGACCTTTGTGACACCCCGGAGCGCTGCGAAGAATACCTCACCAAGCTCATGGTGCAGGTGGAGGAGCTGGAGGGGCGTTTCGCGGAGTTTGACGAGGACATCGAGGAACTGGGGACAAAGCGGGAAGAAATTTATGAGGCCTTTGAGGGCCGGAAGCAGTCTTTGCTCGAGCAGCGAAACCGCCGGGCGAGTACACTGGTGAAGTCTGCGGACCGCATCCTCAGTGGAGTGCAGCACCGGGTTTCCAAGCTGGAGGACATCAACGACATCAACGGCTACTTCGCGGGAGACCTCATGATTGACAAGTTGCGCGACATCATCGCGCAGCTTGGGGAGCTGGGGGATTCGGTAAAGGCCGGCGATGTGCAGACCAAGCTCAACACCCTGCGGGATGACGCGGTGCGGCAGCTCAAGGACCGCAAGGAGCTCTTTGTTGATGGAGAAGCAGTTCTCCAGTTCGGGCGGCACAGGTTCTCGGTCAATGAGCAGGAGCTCGAGTTATCGATCATTCCACACGATGAGGAGATGTGCTTTCATCTCTCGGGGACGGATTTCTTTGAGCCCGTCCGGGACGAGGATTTCCTGGCCACGAGGGCGATCTGGGGGCAGGAACTCCTGAGTGAAAACGAGGAGGTTTACCGGGTGGAATGGCTCGTCTACCAGATGCTCCAGAAGGAGGAGTTCGGGGAGGGAACCCTGGAGGATGTGCAGCGCTTCATGCAGCCGCGCTATACCGAGGGCTATACGAAAGGTGTGCATGACGCGGACGCGGTGAAGCTGCTGGAGGCCCTCCTGCCGGTTTACCGGGAGGTGGGGCTGCTGCGTTTTGCGCCGCACACGCGCGGTGCGGCCCTGGTGGCCTGGCACGCCAGCGACGGGGCCGCCCGGGAGAGCCTTGCGGCCAAGCTGTCGGCCCACGCCGGCCGCCGCAGGTATCTGGGCGAACAGAAGGGTCAGCATGAGTTCACGAAGGAGCTCGCGGAGTTTCTGGCGCCGACCCTGGAGCGGAGTTTCCCGGAGGTGGCGGTGGACCGGGCGGCCGAGTACCTTTTTGGCGAACTGACTGAGGCCCCGGGATTCGTGGTGTCGCGCGAGGCGGGGGGCCTCCTCCAGCAATTCAATCATGTCCTGACCGCCAAGCGGGCGAGAAAGGCCTATGAGGAGGCCTCCGCGCCTTTTGGCGACGATGCGCTGGGGCGCTACCAGGTGGCGCGCGACTGGTTGCAAGGTCTGGAATCCCTGCAGGCCCAGACGGGGGCGGGGCCGGAGGCCGATGCGGAGGAAGACGCCGGGCCGGTCCTTTCCGGGACTACTCTCCGGGAGTGGTATGTCTGTGAGGCGGCCGCCCACCTGGCGCGTGGAAGCCAGATGCAGCTTGAGGTCCAGAGCATCAGCCTGGAGGTCGAGGTTTCGGAGCTCGTGGGATCCCATGCCCGCATCGCGGAACGCACGCTGGGGATCCACTACAATGAGTTCATGGAGCGTCTTGATCATTTCTCCAGGGAAGTCGCGCCCAGGTTCGAAGCCTGCCAGGAGATCAAGAACAGGATCGTGGAGTCCAAGCGGGAGGAAATGCGCCTGGGCGAATTCCAACCCAAGGTGATGAGCGCGTTTGTCCGCAACAAGCTCATCAACGATGTGTATCTCCCCCTGGTCGGGGACAACCTTTCCAAGCAGATTGGAACGGCGGGGGCGGATTCCCGGACGGACCGGATGGGCATGCTCCTCCTCATCTCGCCTCCCGGTTACGGGAAGACGACGTTGATGGAATACATAGCCAACCGTCTGGGACTGACCTTTCTCAAGATTAACGGACCGGCGATTGGGCACCACGTGACTTCTCTCGATCCGGCGGAAGCTCCTAACCTCAGTGCGCGCGAGGAAATCGAGAAGCTCAACCTCGGCCTGGAAATGGGCGATAATGTGATGCTTTATGTCGATGACATTCAGCACTGCAACCCGGAGTTCCTCCAGAAATTCATCAGCCTCTGTGACGCCCAACGTAAGATTGAGGGCGTCTACAACGGGCGGGCCCGCACGTATGACCTGCGCGGCAAGAAGGTTGCGGTCGTCATGGCGGGGAATCCGTTTACGGAGAGCGGAAGCCGATTCCAGATTCCGGACATGCTGGCCAACCGGGCCGACACCTACAACCTGGGGGATATTCTTGGAGGTCACGAGGAGGCCTTCAAGGCGAGCTACATCGAGAACTGCCTGACCTCCAACCCGGCCCTGCAGAAACTGGCGAACCGGAGCCAGGCCGATGTCTACGCCGCCATGCGAATCGCTGATACGGGAGTGCAGGAGGGTGTGGATTTCGAGGGCAACTACACCCCGGCCGAGATCGAGGAATTCGTGAAGACTCTCAGGCATCTCTTCCGGGTGCGGGACACGCTCCTCAGGGTCAACACGGAGTATATATACAGTGCGGGTCAGGAGGACGCCTACCGGACGGAGCCTGCGTTCCGTCTGCAGGGCTCGTACCGGAACATGAATCGCATTGCGGAAAAAGTCGTGCCTCTCATGACGGAGGAGGAGGTCAGCGAACTCGTCCACGACCATTATCGGAACGAGTCACAGACGCTCACCACGGGAGCGGAAGCAAATCTTCTCAAGTTTCTTGAGCTGGAAAGTGCGCTCGGGGTGGAGGACTCTGCCCGCTGGGAGGAGATCAAAAGTGGCTTCCGGAAGAAAAAAATGCTTGGAGGAGCCGGGGAAGACGACCCGGTAGCCCGGGTCGTGGCACAGCTCAGTGAATTTAATGATGGGCTGGGCGCAATCCGGGAAGGGATTGCGCAGGCCGGAACGGACTACTCCCGTCCCCAGACCCTGGCTGCCGATACTGTGGCTCAACTACAACAGATCATCGAGGGATTGCGGGAAGTTCCCGTCAAGGTGGACATCAACGTCGTTCCGGTGCAGGAGGAGGAAGGGCCGATCGAGAGCATTGAGAAAGCCCCCAAAAAGAAAGATCTTCCCCCTCTGGATATCCGTCCCGACGTGCAGCAGGGGGATTAGCGAGCGGCGGGCGAGCTTCCGGGCCCGTGGAACTTGGAGGCGGGCAGACCTGCGATCAGCTGGTCGCGGGACGGGGGGGTCTCAGCGCCGTCCCCCCGGGCTGTCCTTGACGATGCAGCGGGTGGACTCGTTGCAGTAGGGGCAAACAAAGGAGTTTTTGAAGATAATGTCGCGGGCCACCCGGAGGCGATGGCTGCCAAAGGACCGTTTGGCATACCGGTGGACCTGGGCCCTTGTGCCCCCGAGGACAGGTGCGCGGCAAAGAGGGCAGTGGGCGGAAGAGGCAAAGATCTTGTAGAGAATGAAGAGACAGAGGGTAGAAACAATCCCGCCCAGCCCGATCAGGGCAAGAGTCCTCTGGTCAGATAAAAGGGCGTAGCCGAGGAGGCAGACGGTGGCGGTAAGGGAAAAGAGCAGCAGAACCAGAGTGACGGAGCCAAGTTTCATCGCACGAACAGAGCGGCGTGACCGAGGGCGATGCATGACAGGTGTTAAACGGTGGCTTTGGCTGGTGCGGGACTCAGTGGAGCAGCTCCTGTTCCAAGGATTGGGGCCACGTTCCCGGGACTTGGGAAACCGGGGGAATCCTCCCGGTTGCCACGGCTCTTGCAGCGGAAGAGTCTGTATCCACAGCAGGTAATTCCTGTCTCTTATACACATCTGACCCTGCCGACGATATGCAGTGTGTAGAT
>CAWWCX010000090.1:0-12293 GCA_963935445.1 uncultured Roseibacillus sp. | reverse complement strand
CTGGAACTGTTTTTCCTCACCATTCAGCGTTCCCTGCTGAAGCCAATCCAGCACCTGGCCGAAACGGCGACCAAGGTCAGTGGAGGGGATCTCTCCCAGAGGATGGAGGTGGACCGGACGGATGAAATTGGAAAGCTGGCGCGCGATTTCAATGAGATGACGCACCGCCTGGTGGAGGCCAATACCAGCCTTGAGTGCAAGGTCAGGGAGCGGACCATTGAATTGGAACGTTCCAATGCCGATCTGGCCCAGTTCGCCTACATTGCCTCCCATGACCTGCGCGAACCTCTTCGCATGGTCACCTGCTATGTGCAGATGCTGGAGCGTCGGTATGGATCCAAGCTGGATGAAGACGCCAGGAAGTACATCGGCTTTGCGGTTGATGGCAGTACCCGCATGGGCAGGCTCATTGAAGACCTGCTTGCCTTCTCCCGGGTCGGCACGCGGGCATGCGAGTTCGAGGTGGTCGATCTCAGTGAGACAATGGAAGCGGTGAGAATGAATCTCCAGGTTGCGATCGAGGAATCAGACGCAGCGGTCGTGTATGGAAAGCTTCCCGCCGTGCAGGGAGATACCACCCAGTTGCTCCAGCTTTGCCAGAACCTCGTTGCGAATGCCATCAAGTTCCGGGGGGAGCTCCCGCCAAGGGTGGAGATCACCGCAACGAAGGAAGAGGGGAGATGGCGCCTGATCGTGAGTGATAACGGGATAGGCATCGACCTGGATCACCAGGAGCGCATCTTCCTTATTTTCCAGAGGCTTCACCAGCGGGGTGTTTACGAGGGAACAGGAATCGGGCTGGCGGTCTGTAAGAAGATCGTGGAGCGGCATGGAGGCAGGATTACCGTTGAGTCCGAGCCAGGGAAGGGGTCACGGTTCAGCTTTACGCTGCCAGTTCCGTCCCGGGAGCAACTGAACGGTGGTACTGTTGCGGAAGACGACGGGACAGGTGGCCCCCGGAAAGTTATCGAACCCGGTGGGGGCAGAAACCGGGAGAGCGGATGAAAGCCCTGTGGTCCCTGCTAGACGTGCCAGGGACCTGTGATGGCCACCGTGATGCCGGGATCGTAGATGTTGACGAAGAGAGTGGTTCCGTCCGGTGAGAAACAGGCTCCGGCCAACTCCTTGCTGTTATACCGGTTGCGCCCGATTGGGTAAACATCTCCTTGTGGAGTGACTCCCCGGAGTCCGGCGTGGCGGGGGCCCTCTTCACAGAAAACAACATCGCCCCACGGGGCGATCGTGATGTTGTCGGCACCGTGGAGCACGGCCTTGTCGTTGGGCTCAAGGAAAAGTTCCACTTCGCCGGGGCTCTGCACTTCGGCTGGAGTGCCCTCGGCTTCGCTTGGCCGGTAGCGGAAAACCTGACCGTATTGTTTCAGGCCACCATTGGTGCACGCGAAGTAGAGTTCCTTGTCGCCAAACCAGATGCCTTCCCCGCGGGCAAAACGCGTGCCGCCCATCTTGTGACCGCGTCTTCGCAGGTCGTCTGCGGGAGATTCCACGTCATCTATGTCCATCCAGCGGACCTTACGAGCTTCGTTCACCGGGAAGGGGTTGGCCGTATCCTTGTTCCAGTTACGGGTGTCCATCGGGTCCCCGGGTGCTGAAGCAGTTGTCTCAAGAGACAGGAACTGGAGCCTTCCCCCGGATGTCATGTCGCCCTTACGGCTTGGAAGGAACCGATAAAACAGGCCGTCATTGCGGTCCTCGGTAAGGTAGACGATGCCGGTTCGAGGGTCGATCGCGACCGCCTCATGATTGAAACGCCCCATGGCCTTGATGGGGACGGGTTTGACGAGGCCGGTCTCGGTGGTGGCGGGCACTTCGAAGACCCAGCCGTGCGGCTGCTCATTCCTGTTATCGAGGTCGTCGGGCGTTGCGGTTGCGGCCTTTTCCACGCTCTCCTCACAGCTTAACCACGTATTCCAGGGCGTCATGCCCCCGGCACAGTTGCGGGACGTGCCTACAAGGCTGAGAAACTGCTTTTCGACCGTCTGCGTTTTCGTGTCGAACACGATGGTGGTTGTTCCTCCCTGGTGAGGCTCCAGTCCTCCTCCTGCGTCGTAAATGAGGGAGCGCGGAATCTTCCCGATAAGTTCATTCTGGAGTCCGAAGGGCCCTTCGAAGGTGAGGTCCTTCTCCAGTTCGTGATTACGGATGATGATTGTTTTCCCGTCCGGCCCCTTGAAGGTGCCCATCCCGTCACTGCGTCCGGGAACACGGAGGCCGTCGTCCATGTAATCACCGGCCCGCCCGATGATCCTGTAGGAAAAACCAGCAGGGAGATCGAAGATGCGGTGGGGGTCATCGACCAGTTTGCCGTAGCGATAGCTGTCGTCATCCAGTTCAGCCCTGGCGTGGTTGGAAAGGCGAGCCAATCCCAGGAAGGCGGTTGCAACGGCAGAGTGCTTGAGGAACTGGCGGCGGGAGTCGGGCATGAGAGATAAGGCCGGACGGAATGGTGGGATAGTGCAACACGGGTGCTCAGAGAGGCAACCGGGAATTCCCGTGAACGATGGAGTCGGTAACTCTTGTGGAGGTTCAGGGGCTATCGCTGATGCGGGAAGAGGGAGGTGCTACGACGACCAGTTCGTCCCGAATTCAGGGTATATGGTCAGGCCTCCGTCGATGAAGATGGTTTGCCCTGTGATGTAGGAGGCCTCGTCTGAGCACAGGTAGGCCGTCAGGGCGGCCATTTCCTCCGGAGTGCCCGAACGGGCCATGGGGATATGACTTTCCACGAGACTTCGCGCCTCGGGATCGTCGATCCAGGCACGGTTGATCGGGGTAACGGTTGCGCCCGGAGCAACTCCGTTTACACGAATGCCGTGCGGAGCGTATTCGAGTGCGAGAGTACGGGTCAGATTCTGCATTCCTCCCTTGCTGACCGAGTAACTGACGAAGCCTGGTTTGGGGATGATCTCGTGGACGCTCGAGATGTTGATGATCACTCCCGGGCCATTGCGCTCACGGAGGTCAGACAGGGTCCGTTGGGCACAGTGAAAGGCCCCGATAAGATTGGTTGCGAGAACAGCCTCGAAGTCCTTTCGCTTCAGTTCGTGGGTCGGGCATTCAGTCTGGTAGGCCGCATTGTTGATCAGGATGTCGATGCCTCCCATTTCCTCAAGAAACTGGTCAAACATGCGGTCCACGTCCTCTTCAATGGCAAGGTCGGCCTGAAGCAGGAGAGGGGCGTGCCTTGGGTTTGCCCTGTTTATGGTCTCCTCCGTTTTCTGAGCTCCCTCGAGGCCGCGGAAATAGTTGATTGCCACTCTTCCTCCCTCGGCCGCCAGCCGGATGGCGATGGACTGGCCGATGCCGGAGCTCCCTCCGGTTACGAGAATACGTTTGTCTTTGATTCCGATCATCGACACGAGTGTAGCCAAGTGAGGGGGAGGGTGGCCACCCAGGAATTGAGATCCTGTCTCAAAGAACGCGGGGGGAAGCCTCCCCTGCGGAGTTGACGCCACCAGCGGGGGCGGAGACCATGAGCTCCCGACGTAAGCGCAATGAACGGCAGATCTTTTTGTCTCCTCATCATTCTTCCCTGTCTGGCAGTCCTTGCTCCGCACGCGTTTTGCGGAGAGCTCCTTGCCGGAGCAGCCCAGCGGAAGATTACCCCTGCAGTGGGCCTGGAGATTCAGCACTACTTTCGCAAGAGCGTGGGAGTGCGCGACGAACTCTACGCCCGCTGCCTTTATTTGGAGGATGGTGAGGGCAATGCAGTGGCGATCGTGGGACTTGATCTGATCATGGGAAGCTTTGAGGCCTGTGACCAGCTGCGAGAGGAAATCCGGCGCAAGTGCGGGGTGGAGAATACCCTGCTGAATTTCAGCCACTCGCATGCTTCGGCGGCGATCGGTCCGCGGGGGAAGAGCAGAATTTCCAATGACGAGGGTTCGCACTGGAATGATGGCGCGCTGGACACAATCGCGCGGGTCGTTGCAGATGCGAGGAAGCGAGCGGAGCCGGTGACCCTGCGGGCGGGACGTGAGAAGGTGCAGGTAGGCTTCAACCGGCGGCTCACGAATGTTTCCAACGGGCATGTCTACATGGGAGTGAATCGACAGGGTCCGGCCGTGCCCTGGGTCAATGTCCTGGTCGCTGACAGCGTGAGGACGGGGAAGCCCCTGGCGGTTCTTTTTGAACATGCGGCCCATCCGGTGATTGTGCCGCACACCAGCAGACTGATCAGCGCGGATTTCCCGGGAACGGCGGTTCGGACGGTGCGCGCATCGCTGGGGGAGGATGTCGTAGCCGTTTTCGGACAGGGATGTGGGGGAAACATCAATGGGTTTCCCCTGCGATCGACTCACGAGAATGCTGAACAGGCAGGGCGACGTCTTGGAGAGGCGACCCTCAGGGCAATCACCGGGAGTGAGTCGATTCAGGCGAAAACCTTTACGGTCCGGTCAGCGCGGGCCGATCTTCCATCGGCGCCGCTTCCCGGCAGGGAACTTCTGGCCGAGATGATGGATCTCGAGAAGGAGAACCCCACCCGCATGAAACAACTGAGAAGGATCAAGGAGCTGATCCAGCGGGGAGAAAAACCGCCTGCCCGTCGCTTCGACGCCTGGGCGGTCATGTTCGGAGAGGAGTGGTGCCTCGTTGCCATGCCCCATGAGATGTTCTGCCAGTATGAGCTGTGGGTTGACGAGCACGCCCCCTTCAGGCGAACGATGACCTTCGCATTTACCAATGGCTACGAGGGCTATGTCGCGGTGGACAAGGCTCTGGAGCGGGGCTCGAGGGGTGGCTACGAAGCGGCCTGCCTGCCGAACTGGGGTGGCCAGGTCTATACCTCGCACCTTGGTCCCCCCGCGGTCGGGGCCGAAAAGATCGTCAAGGATGCCCTGTCCTCACTCTGGCCCGGAGGAAGGGTGCCCCCGGGCAGGTAGTGCCTCGTGAGCCTGAAGCCTCAGACCAGTCCCTTGATGGGAGCCGCACCGGTGACAAGGCTGTGAACGTCACGGGGAATGTTCTCCATCAGGCGCACTTCGCCCACGTCGAGGAGAGTGTGCATGATGGTGCCGATCAGGTTTTCAGTGGTAACGGGCTCGGAGGCCGGTTCGCCGGCGTCGGGAGAGGATTCGCCAATAACCTGCCCCATCTTCAATCCGCCTCCGGCCAGCATGAGGGGAGCCAGTCGGCCCCAGTGGTTGCGGCCCCCGTTTTTCTGTAGCTTTGGCGTGCGGCCCATTTCCCCGCAGCAAACCAGCAGGATCCGGTCGCTGAGTCCACGTTCGTGGACATCATCGAGGAATGCGGAGACAGCATGGTCAAACGGGACTCCACAGTAGTCCATTCCTTCCGCCGCTCCTGCATTGTTCTTGTCGGAGTGAAAGTCCCACACGAAGTTGGTGGTCACGGTGACGAATCCCGCGCCACGTTCACAGAGCCGGCGGGCCATGAGCATGAGCTTTCCAAGGGTCTGT
The DNA here is from genome assembly GCA_963935445.1 of uncultured Roseibacillus sp. Classification (GTDB taxonomy): domain Bacteria; phylum Verrucomicrobiota; class Verrucomicrobiia; order Verrucomicrobiales; family Akkermansiaceae; genus Roseibacillus_B. Next base: position 6,855 of record CAWWCX010000090.1, on the reverse strand, counting down.
CCGTGGTCGCGGTAGTTCTTGTGATTGTTCCAGGACTTGCTGATGGAATTGGGCTTGATAAGCGGAGCGGTATCGTAACGTGCGATGGTGCGGGGGTCTTCCCTCGAAAGATCGAAGGCCTCGGAGATTCCCCCGAGGACCATGTCAACCGCCTGCTGCTGGAGCTTTCCAAGGCCATCGGCCGCGCCGTTGTCGAGAGCGCGCTTGAGATTGTCGACCTTTTCGAGGAGATGCATGCGATCTTCGAGGCGCTGGCGGGACATCCACATCGTCATGTCGCCCTGCAGCCCGTTCTTGGCGCTGCCGGGGGCGAAGGGGGCGCAACCCGAGCCGACCGTTCCGTGGGCGAGAAAGTTTCCGAAATTCTTGACGCGCTCCTGAGCGGAGGCATCCACCGCCCGCGGGAAGAGAGCCACATTGCGAGGCATTCCGGTGGCGGGTTCATTGGCTCCCGCGATTCGGGCGTAGAGCGCTCCCAGGTTTGCGCCGAGAGAATCCCTGCTGACGATAGGTTTGATATCGTGGTTGCCGTTGCCCGTGGTGTAGGACCGCACGATGGCAAGGCGCTCCGCCCGCTTGGCGAGCTTCTGGAATGTTCCCCCAAAGCTCACCCCGGGAATGGAGGTCTTCACCTCCCCGGTGGAGCTTCGGATCTCGACCGGCGCCTCCATTTTTGGATCGAAGGTCTCCTGCTGGGGCGGCCCCCCGTGCATGAAGAGAAAGACGACCGACTTGTCCCTCACCGGGATGCCAGCCTGAGCTGCTGCAGCTTTCCATCCCAGCATCTGCGAGAGGGTAAGCCCCCCGAGTCCAAGGCCTCCCACGTGCAGAAACGACCGACGGCTGTGGGGGCTGGCATCTGCAATCGTGATCATTTCGCGGCCGTCTCGGTTGGTGCTTTCCGCGGAGCGGGGAAGGAGTGGAGTAACTTGCGATCACTGGCCTGCCAGACACGAAGAATTCCGTTCTCTCCTCCGGCCGCGATCACTGTGCCATCCGGACTCACCGACACGTCGTAGATGAAGTCATCGACGCCGGAGAGGTTCTGCCCTGCAGACTTGAGAATCTTGTCACCCCCGCCGGTAATAATGGTCTCACCCGTGCCTACGAAGGCGACGGTGGTGAGCTCTTTCTTGAAGCCGGACTCGGTCTTCTTCTGTTTGCTGCCGGCCACTGTCCAGAGCTTGGCCACCTTGTCCGCCCCGGCGGAAGCGAGGGTTTCGCCATCCGCGCTCCAGGCTACATCCATGACATGGCTGGTGTGCCCCTCGAGTTGATCGACCAGTTCGAGGGACTCCACCTGGTGAATCTTGATATAGCGGTCGCTGGATGATGAGGCGATACGGTGGCCATCGGGTGAGAAAGCCAGGCCGGTAATCGTATCGAGGTGGGCCTTGGGAATGGCCCCCTCACTTTTTCCGTCAGAGACACGCCAGAAACTCAGGGCCCCATCACGGGAGGGCATGCCAGAGCCGGCTGCCAGGAGATGACCTCGTGGATGGAAGGCGAGGGAGATCACGCGGTCGGGAAAGGGTTCGGGCTTGGCGTGGTCCCCGATCTGCCGTGCGAGCGTCCATCGGGCGGAGGTCTGCTCCCAGACCAGGATCTTCTTGTCAGGAAGAGCGGCGAGCAACCTTCCCTTTGATCCGTAAGCGAGCGTGGAGGTGGCAGCCTGTTGAAGAACATCCAGGGGCTTGCCGGTTTCCGTACTCCAGAGGCGGAGTCCGGTCTTTTCCGCACTGACCGCGAGAGTCCTGCCGTCCGGTGAGAAGGTAAGCGCCCTGACCGCTCCTGCCCCGGCGGTGGGTGCTTCCGCTTCGAGGGCCTTGAGCGATTCTTCCGCCGAGGCGAGGACGGCCTCAGCCTCGGCAGAGGCCGCCTCGGCTGTGAGAAGGCGTTCTCCTGCCCGGGCTCCATCCTTGACTGCGAGATCGCGGGTCCGTTCCGCGTTACGAAGGTTGCGCTGCGCGGTGACCAGCTCGTTCTCGGCCTTGCTCGCCTCCTCGGTGGCTTTCTTGGCCGTGGCCTGGGCGGCCCCCAGTCCGGGATCCTTGGCCCCTTCGAGGGTCGTGACGAGAGCCTGGGCTTCCCTCGCAGCCTCCCGTTTCGTGGAGACGGCCTGCTCCTTGGAGTCCAGGTCCTTGAGAGCGGCTGCGACCTTGCCCGCATCCGCCTTCGCCTTGGCGCCAAGATCGGTCCACTGCTTCTGGGTGTCAGTAACCTGCTTCTTGCGTAGTTCGGCAAGACGCTTGGCCAGATCGCGTTCCTGAGTGGTTCGTGTTCGGAGCTGGTCGAAGTCGAGGTCTCCCTTGAGTTCGCTCGAGAGCTTGCCATCGGAGACATTCCACACCTTGATAACGCCATCTGCCCCTGCCGTCGCGACCCTGTCTGATCCGGCATTTACCGCAACAGCACTCACCGGACTACCGTGGGCGATCTGCCGTACTTCTTTTCCGCTGAGGTCCCAAACGCGCAGGCTGCCGTCTTCGCTGGCGGAAAGCAGCTGCGTGGTTTTTTCACCGAGAGGAGCGAGGGCGATGACCCGCGCAGGCGCTTTCCACTCCGCGGGGGCGGGGGCCTTTGCCAGTTCCTCGGCAGGAAGGTCAAAATGCGCGGTGGGGAGAACCCGGATGACACCGTCTGCACAGCCTACGGCGATGCGGGCTCCCTGCTCGATGATGGCGAGACTCAGTGCTTCGGAGGGGAGGGTGATCCTAGGTGATCCGGCGGCATCCTCCAGATCGACGCGTGTGATTGTCTTGTCGTCGGACGCACTGAAGAGCCACTTGCCATCCGGGGAGTAGGACAGGGCGCGGAGGGCCGCGGTATGCAGCTTGGCCACTGCGGAGTCATTGATCACAAGGTTTCCCTTTCCGTCACCAGCGGCGATTTGCAGGCCGTCCGGGCTTGTTGTGAGTGCGATGGCGGCCTCGGGAAGTGCGTGCTTCACGAGGGTTCCGGGGGCCATCCTCCGTTCCCATAGTTTCACACTCCGGAACCCTCCCGAGGCGAGGATGCCGTGCCGATTGAAGGCGAGGGTGTGGACGAGGTCCCGGTGGGCCGTTCCTGGGCTTCCATCCGGGTCGATGAGCTCACCGTCCAGAGCGCCGGTCCGCAGGTCATAGACGTAGAGCCGGTTGCCATTACCAGTGGCAGCAAAGCGCGCATTCTCTGACACCGCGACAGCATAGCTGGCGTGGACGTCATTCAGGGGCTCCCACTCGGTCGGCCCGGCAAGAACAGAGGCCGTCGTGCCCTCGCCGCCCTGTTCGATCCAGAGCTTGAGGAGGGCGAGTTCGTCGGGATTGAGGTCGACGGCATTGGATTTGTTCTTGGCCGGAGGCATGACGTCCTCCTCGAGATGCGCCGCGTAGGTGAAGACGAGGCTGTCCAGTGGTTTGCCTGGAACGAGGGCCGGCCCGCTGTCTCCTCCGGTCAGCATCGCTCCCGGTGATTCCAGGTTGAGATCGCCCTTGGCCTTTTTCTCATTGTGGCAGGCGAAGCAGTTCTTTCGCAGGAAGGGCGCGACCTCCTTTCCAAAGTCCACGGGTGTATCCCGTTTCAGTTCGGCGACAGGGAGACCGTTCTCAGCCTGAAGCAGACCTGTGCTGAGGAGGCCGAGGAAGAGAAGGGGAGGGCGTAGCTGGGGGAGAGTCATTGTCCAGGCTCTTTCGGCGGTGGTGGTTTCACCACCACGGTAATGAGTTTCGAGTGTGTAGCGTGTTTGTGATCCTTCTCCTTTGCGCGGTCGTTTGCCTGCTTGAGCCTGTCGGAGGCGGCCTTCTTTGCGGCTGCGGCCCGCTTGACCTTTTCCTCCGCCTTCTTGGCGTGCTCCTCAGCCGCCTGCAGCTGGGCTTTCCTGTCCGCGACGGCCTTTTCCAGGGCTGCCTTGGCATCTTCAGTGGCGGCAGCGAGATTCTTCTCCGCCTCCTGGAGGGCCTTGCGAGCAGGTTCGAGGGCGGCCTTGGACCGGACGCCCTCCTCCTGCGCCTGCTTCTCGAGCTCAGCAATCCGGGCTTCTTCCTTCTGGGCGACTTCAATACCCGAGAGGTTGTGGCGGTATTTGATCGTTCCCGTTCCACGAAGACTGAAGGTCCATTCGCCCGGGGATACGTTGAACTCGTTGCTCTTGGCGAAGGCCAGCGTCAGCTTGCCTTCGGTGGCATCCTGCTTGAGCTTGGCGGAAGGAGGCTTGGTGTGGGGGAGTCCCGAGACCACGATGGTGAAATCACCCTTCAATCCCATCGCTTTCTCCAGCTTGAAAGGAAGCTCCAGGTTTCCGCCGAGCTCAACTTCGTAGCGCTCGAGGGCTGGCTGGATGATGATCGGTTCCTTTTCCTCCGCGACAATCGAAAGAGGGAGCTGGTGGGACAGCCGGGCCCGCGTGAATTCGGTATCCCAGTTCCCGATCGACCAGGAGATGGTCCCTCCCCGGGCGATGCGCTCGACCCCGCCGGACTTTCCGCTGATTTGCAGGAACCCCTGCCAGCTGGGAGATTCCGGGGCTCCATGCACGACGAGGGTCGCAGTGTCCTTGTCAGGCCGGAGGACGACCGGGGGACAGGTGACTCCTTCGGGAAGGCCCGAGGCCGATAGTGTAATCGCACTGTTGAAGCCGTTCCGTCGTATGGCGAAGACCCGCAGCAGGGTGGTTCCGCCCCGCCTGATGAGGGCCGCCTGCCGGGTAACCCCTTTTGCATTCTTATCGGACGCGCTGTACCACGGTGTCACAACCAAATCAAAATCCGGTCCTGCCGGGCGCAGGACCAGACGGTAGAGAGAGGTGCTTCCGCCTCGTCCGGTCTGGTCGTGCAAGCGAATGCGGTATTGGCCGTCGGCAGCTGGGCTGAAGCGCAGAGCGCAGTCACGATTGCGGAAGGGGAAGCTTCTGCCACCGGGGGCTCCTCCGGAGTCATCGTTGCTGGCGACTTCCTTGAACTGTTCCTCGCCCTGCTCAGTCACCGTGATCTGATCGATCCAGAACACGGGATCGGAATCTGGGCGCAGGCGGTTCGCGAGGCACTCGATCCAGAGAGTTTCCCCCTTCCTCGCCTCGAACCGGTAGTAATCGAGATCCCCCTTGGACTCGAAGCGGCCGTGCACTTCGCTGGGCACGGGAATGCTCTGCTCCTTGCCTTCCTCACCCCGGACGATGGGTTCGGACGCGAATCCGATACGCACAGGATTGGACTTCTTCCCATTGGCCTCGAGGCGATAGGTCATGCCTGGAACGAGTGAGGAGTGTATCGGACTCGCCATGATGGTGGCATCCGTCTTCTCGGAAAGAGCGATTTGGACCTCGATACTCTCGAGTTCGTCAGGGCCGAGCCGCACTCCCTCCCCGGAGCTGCCGCCGGGAAGGTTCCGACCGTAGATCTTGAATGTGCCGGTGGTTCCGGGGGTGCCGGCGGGAGGATCGATGAAGTCGATGTGCGGGGCGTCACTTGCGCTGAGGCGGTAAGGGAAGGTCGCCCCTCCCGCGAAGGTGAAGTCGTGAACACGCACGATATAGGTGTCCTCCTTTGGGGCGGTAAAATCGAGAACAGGGTCGCGGCCGATCGTATCACGATCGCGTTTGTACTCGTGACCGTCGCTGCCGGCGATCGAAAGCGTGCCGTCCATGCGGGAATCGATTGCATGGGCATCGCAACGGATGATGACCCGCTGGCCTTCCCGGAGAGTCAACTTGTAGTGATCTACCGCGGACGGGTCGGCATGACCGTTCATCACGGTGTTGAGTGGAAGTTCCTCCGCGGTTTCGAGGGTGTGGTTGGTCGAATGAACCTTCTCGGGCATGCTGCTCACCGCAAAAGCACGGGGGGCGGTGAGGCCGAGGCGCGTGCGCGCGGACACCTCATAGGTCCCGGTCGGGACGTCGGGGGACACGGAGACCCGGTAGCGCAGCGGCTGGTGGCCCGCAGGATGAAACTCGGTTGCTTCCACCGGGATCTGCTCGCACCGGATTCCCGGGTGGGAGAAGAGGAGCGCGCTGGTTTCCTCCAGTTCGCTACCGCCAATAGTCACCTCGGTGGTTTGTCCCACCATGGCCCCCTGGGGAAAAATTGTCTGCAGGTCGGGCTGGGGCAGTTGGGCATGCGCAAGGAAGGGCGCGCAGAGGGCGAGGGTCAGCCCCTGGAGCAGTCCCGTTATCTTCTGTCGTGGTTGCGAGGAGGTCACAACGGCTCGAGGTTGTGTTTTAGTGGTTGAAGAGGAATTCCTTCGTGTTCAGGAGAGCCCAGATGAGGTCCTCGTAGGCCTCCCGCTCCCTCTGTTCCGGCGACTTTGGGTTCTTCTTCTGTTCCTCGCTCAGGGATGCTGGGTCAGGCGCAACCCGCTTGCGCTGGAGATAGTCGGCGCCGATTGAGAGCTCATCCGGACCAGCTCGCCGGGACAGGGCACGGCGGTAGAGTTCGTCGATGCGGACTTCCTCGCTGGCATCTTTGTTCTTCAGAAGCAGAGCCGCTCGTCCATCGTTGCCTGCCAGTTTGTTGCGGATGTTGGTGGAGTTGACGAGGTGCAGGGCCTGCGCGAGGTTCACATCGTCTGCCCGTTCGCATTCGCAGGCGCTGTTCATATCCGGTCGTCCGAAGACGGAGAGGAAATAGGATTCCTTGGTGAACTGATCATCAGGCAGCTGGACTGCGCGCACACCCTGTGGCTGACCCTTGAAGGTCTCCCTCGAGTTGGTCACCGCATTGATTCCGTCGAGAAGGATCTCGGCCGGCAGCCTGCGCGGGTAAAAACGCGAATAGTTCTGCTGGTCTCCGAGATTGTGCTCATTGGGAACTGCACTGAGCTGATATACCTTACCTGTCTCTTATACACATCTCCGAGCCCACGAGACCGTACTAGATC
>CAWWCX010000089.1:0-12358 GCA_963935445.1 uncultured Roseibacillus sp. | reverse complement strand
TCTAGTACGGTCTCGTGGGCTCGGAGATGTGTATAAGAGACAGCTCCTCCCTCCTGCTCCTCAGTCCTCGCCGGATGACCGGTTTGGGCCACAGGGCGGAGAAGCCTGCGCATCTGTTCACCTGGGACCGGCCTGCCACCTGCTAGGTTGCCCGCCCTTCTTCCTCTCACCAGCCTCCCGTCCCGTGCCCCGTCACTCACCAACCCGGAGAAACCGCCGCCAGCGTGACTGGAGCGCGCCACCCGGGACCACGCATGAAGACGAGGGGGCTGTCGACCTTGACCCGGAGGATGAACCGGAATTCACCCCGCCCGATGAGCTTGAGAACGATCCGCACTGGCGCCCCGCAAGGAGGAACTCGCGTCTCCCCGGCTGGATTCCGGCTCCGATACGGCGCATCCTGCGAATCAGCCTCCGCTGCGCAGCTCTCCTGCTCTCGCTTCTTCTCGCCGCATCTCTTTTCTATCTCACCCTTTCCTACCGTCACGATATAGAGGACATCGGCAAAATGCCTGAGCGCTCGGTGATCTTCGACATGGAGGGACGTGAGCTGGCCACTCTGCACGGGGAGAACCGACGCCTCATTACGCGGGAGGAAATTCCCCCATTCTTCGTCGACGCCCTGCAGGCACGGGAAGACAAGCGCTTTTTCAGGCATCACGGGGTCGATGTCATGGGCTTGGTCCGGGCCACGATGCGAAACGCAAGTGACATGCAGTTCACTCAGGGAGCCTCCACCCTTACCATGCAGCTGGCCCGCAACAGCTTCGACCTGCGGCAAAAAAGCCTTCACCGCAAACTCCTCGAAATCGCCCTCTCACTCCGTATCGAGTGGAGCTACAGCAAGGATGAGATCCTTACTGCCTACGTCAACCGCATCTACTTCGGCTCCGGCTGCCACGGACTGGAGGAAGCTGCGCGCCGCTATTTCGGGTTGAGCGCTGCTGAACTCAACAAGAACCAATGCGCTCTTCTCGTTGGAATCATACGGGCTCCGCACGCGTGTTCTCCACTGCGCGCCCTCGAGAAAGCCCTCGTCCAGCGGGATGAGGTTCTCGCCCGCATGGTAGCGGAAGGGGATCTTCAATCTGAAGAGGAAGCCGCAATCAGGGAAACCGACCTTGGACTCCGGAACGAAGAGGACGCCTCCGCAGGCAATGCCGCCCTCCAGGCCGTCCGGCGCCACTTCGAGGAACTCCTGGCCGAACGGGAAATTCGTGACGGCGGCCTGCGGCTCCGCAGCACCATCCATTCCGACATCCAGGATCTCCTTGAAACTGAATCTGCCGACCTCCTCCACCGCATTACAGGCGAACCCCAGCTGGCCGCCGTCTGTATCAATTCCAAGACCGGCGGGATTCGTGGTATCGTGGGCGGTCGCTCTACGGAGCGGACTACCTTCAACCGCGCCCTCGATGCCAGGCGCGATATAGGGGGCATCTTCACTCCGTTCATCTACGCCGCCGCTGCGGAACGCGGGCTGCAACCCAAACTCGACCAGCCCCTCACTACCGGGCGGGAGATCGGCAGTGAAGATCTCACCCGCCTCGCCGAGCGGTTTGGCTTCGAGGGGCCTTTTCTTGCTGGTGATGATCTCTACCGCGGCGGAGTGAGCGCGACCCCTCTCGAAGTGGCAACGGCGGCTGCCACGCTCACCGGGGGTGGCCAACGACCGCGGACGCACTTCCTTCGTGACCTGCGGGATTCCAACCTCAATGTGATTCTTCCCGCCCTCGAACCATCCTTGAAGCCCATGTTCGTCGTCGAGGCCGCCCAGGCGGCGCTCGCCATGCAGTTTCCGGATGGCGAGCCTCGTCTTCTTGTCGCCACCAGTCCGGGAAAAACGGATGCCTGGGGCGTCTCCTTCGGCTCCCTGCACGCCATCTGCGTCTGGGTTGGACACGACAAACCAAGTCGCCTTGACGAGCCGGATATCATACTTCAGGAAGTGGAAAACACTGTCCGAAGAATGGCCGAGAGCCTGCTCCCCTGAGGTTTTCGAGTTTGCAACCCCCCTTCAATCTACCTACCCTGAACACCATGCAGGCCCTGCGGTTCGATGCTGCTGTCGAAAACATTCTCCAACGGGAAAAACGCTTTGAAGCGGGTGCTTACTTCCTGCTCAAGGACGCGCTCGATTTCACTCTGAAGCGCACCCGCGAGGAAGGAGGTGAAGAACGCCACGTCAGTGGAGAGGAACTCATCCTCGGATTTCGCGACCACGCGCTGCAGGAATTCGGCCCCATGGCCTACACCCTGTTGCGGGAGTGGGGCGTCCGCTCCTGCTCAGATGTCGGGGACATGGTCTTCGAACTGATCGAGGAGGGCATGTTTGGCAAACAGGATTCTGACACCCGGGAAGACTTTGCCGACCATTACGATTTTGCGGAAGCCTTCCTCCTTCCCTTCCTCCCGGAAGGCGTCTCCCTGGAAAGTATTCAGACCTCTGAAGAGGGCCCGAGCGATGGCGACCGCGAGTCGCCGGTCAGCTCCGCTCCGCAAGACGCATCCTGATATCAGCCAGCAACTGCTTCCAATGTGGCAACCGGGCACCGGCCGCCTCCGCCCGGCGCAACGGCTCCGCCCAGATGGCCTCCACCTCCACCGCGCACCCCTCGAGATAATCGATCATACTCGAGGGTCGGTAGGCACCCATCTCCCGGGTCGCGCCGACCTGCTGCTCGATCACCCCTGAGTCAACCTGCTTCCCGAGGGCCGCAGCCGCGGAGATCACCTCGCCCATCAGTACTCTTACGTCCTCCTCCCCTCCCGGTTGTCCGAGCAGCTCTTTTGTGTTGATTCCCCCCCTTGCAATACACAGCCCGTTGAACGGCACATTCCAGACCAGCTTCACCCACTGGGCGTGCACGAGATCCTCGACTGCCCGACACTCGATTTCCGCCCGCTGGAAAAGGGACACGGTTTCCTTCAGGCGGGCATTCCCTTCCAACCCGGAATCATGTTCCCCGATGGTCACCAGCCCTTTTGCGAGGTGACGGATACAGGCCGTTCTCACGCGGTTGATACAGACGAAGCAGAGCCCTCCGAGGATTCTCTCCGCACCGAACAAGGCGGCCAGCTGCTCGGCATTGCCCAGCCCGTTCTGCAAAGTCAGAATCGTGGTCTTCTCGTGCAGGAGAGGAGCTATGACTTCCTCGTAATACTCGTTGGATGTCGCTTTCCAGGCTACCACTACGAGATCAACTGGTCCGATCTCCCCGGCAGCTTCAAATACCCTCGGCTCACGGATGTGAAAGCTCCCCGCCGGGCTCTCCACCTGCAAACCGTCCCGACGCCACGTGGCGAGCCCGGACCGGACGAGAAAGGAAACCTCCTCTCCTGCTTCCGAAAGTCGGCCGCCGTAGTAGCCGCCAACCGCTCCCGCTCCCACGATGGCGACGCGGCCCACGGCGTCAGGCTGCAAGGCCCCGGGTCTCGCCGAGGAGCCGCTTGGCGGTCACCACCGTATTCCGATGCAGCTTGGCGGTATACTCCGCCTGCCTGTTGTAGCCGCCCCCGTATAGCAGGGTGACCGGAATGCGGTTGCGCAACATGGCACCAAGGATCACCTCGTCCCTCCGCTGAATATCCTTAACCGTGAGCATCATCTGCCCGAAATGGTCGTTACGGTGATTGTCTGCCCCGGCAATCCAGATCACGAGATCCGGGGAAAAGACATCGAGCGCTGCGGCCAGAGTGCTGAACAGCTGCCGGAGATACATCTCCCCTTCGACATAGCGCACGGTTTCAACATCCATCGAACCCTTTACCTTGCGCACCGGGTAGTTGCGTCCCACGTGAATGGAATAAGTGAAGACGTTGGGATCATTATCGAGCAGGCTGTTGGTCCCATTGCCCTGGTGCGCATCAGTGTCCACAACCATCACCTTGATGTGGGGATGGCGGATCTGGAGGCTCCGGATAGCCACTGCGATATCGTTGAAGACACAGTAGCCCTCTCCATGCTCCCGGAAGGCATGGTGCGTTCCTCCGGCCAGAACGACCGCGAGACCGTCCTGCAGAGCCGCTTCCGAGGCCCGCCGGGTTGCTTCTACCTCGATCGCGCTGCGCGTGTAGAGCTGAGGGGTGAGCGGAAGTCCCAGCTGAATCTGCTCCTTGCGGTCCAGTTGCCCTCGATAGATCTTCTGCAGGTAGGCCGGAGTGTGCGCCCGTTCCAGAACGTGCGTGGTTGCCGGACGCACCTCCACGATATCCTCCGGCCGCACCGTGCCCTGATCCAGGAGCATATCCTTGGAAAGGCTGAATTTCTGCATTGGAAAAGGGTGATCCGCCGGGAGATCAAGATGAAACTCCGGCGAGTAAAAGCAGCGCATTGAATAAGCCATAAATCTCGTGAACCTTTCCGGATTCTCTCAAAGCAATGGAGCTGTGGCAATCTTTAGGATTTCTTAAATAATAGCCCGTGGGGCTCCATGCTCCATCCGGTCTGACGGCCCCGGAGCACCCTGCCCCGCAGGGAGGAACGGGTCCGTTCAAGATGCTCAACCAGCTCCCACGTTCATCTGGCCAGGAAGCCCGGCGCAGGACGCTCAAGGCTCCCATCAGCCTCCGCGACCTCCGATTTTCCTGCCGAACGCCATGTTTCCGGTTGATAAATCCCGACTTTGTGAAATTTTTCACAAACTCCTTGCGAGCCTGCCGGCTTTCAGTGCTTATTCGGCAGGCATCCACCAAATGAGCGAGTCCTCCGCCACAACGACCTACGAGGCTCCCGATGCTGCGGCCACCGCGGCCCAGGCAGTCGCAGACTATCAGGCCGGGACCGAGGACCTGCTGGGGGAGAAGATGGTTCTCAACATGGGACCGTCCCATCCCGCGACCCACGGAGTCCTTCGCCTTATCCTTGAGCTCGACGGCGAAGTGGTCACCAAGGCGGATCCGGACATCGGCTTCCTTCACCGCGGGGACGAGAAAATTGCCGAGAACATGCACTATAACCAGTTTGTGCCCTACACGGACAGGCTGGATTACCTTGCCCCCCTCGCCAATAACGTGGCCTACGCCTGTGCGGTGGAGAAACTGATGGACTGGGAACTGCCGCCCCGCGGTCAGGCTATTCGCGTCCTGGCCTCAGAGCTGGCTCGCATTTCCTCCCACTTCTTGGGGATTGGCGTCTACGCCATGGACGTGGGCGCGATGACCGTCTTCCTCTACACCTTCACCGAGCGCGAGAAGATCTACAATCTCTGCGAACAACTCACCGGAGCCCGCTTCACGACATCCTATACGCGGGTGGGCGGACAGATCCGCGATCTTCCCGATGGCTTTGTCAACAACGTCCGCAAGTTCCTCGACGAATGCGAAAAAACGGTCGAGGAAGTCGACAAGCTTCTCACCCGTAACAAGATTTTCCTCATCCGGACAAAGGACATCGGGGTTATTTCTGCCGAAAGTGCCATATCCTACGGCCTGACTGGTCCGAACCTGCGGGCCTCCGGACCTAGCCGCGACCTCCGCAAGGACCGCCCCTACCTTGGCTACGAGCAGTATGAATTCGACGTGCCGGTGGGCGAGGTCGGTGACTGCTACGACCGCTATCTGGTCCGCATGGAGGAACTCCGTCAGTCCATCCGGATCGTGCGCCAGGTTCTCGATACTCTTCCTGGCGGCCCCGTCAACGTGGCCGACACGAAGAGCTCCCTTCCCGAGAAGGAGAAGGTGCTCATGAAGATGGAGGAGCTCATTCACCATTTCATCGTCGCCACCCAGGGAATCGAGGCCCCGGAGGGAGAAGTCTACTTCGGAGCCGAAAACCCCAAGGGAGAGCTCGGTTTCTATATCAATTCCCGCGGTGGAGGCGTGCCGCACAGGCTCAAGATTCGTGCTCCCTCCTTCGTCAACCTCTCCATTCTCTCCGAACTACTCGTTGACCACATGGTCTCGGACATCCCCACCATCCTGGGCTCCCTCGATTTTGTGATGGGAGAGTGTGACCGGTAGACATGGTCCCCAGCTCTCTAACTTCCGGAACTGGCACTCCCCGCCAACAACTCCCGCCCCACGACACAGTTACCAGCCCGCAACCCGATTCGGCATCCAGATGAGCGAAGCGATCCTGAACGAACAAGTCGCCTCCCACCAGACGGCGGGAACGAAACATCACACCCCGTTCGAGATCACCAGACAGATCGAGAGGGAGGCCAACAAGCGCATCAAGCAATACCCCGGGGACCAGAAGCGCTCCGCCGTTCTGCCTCTCCTGCACATCGTGCAGTCCGAGTTCGGATTCATCTCTCCCGAGGCCATTGAGTGGGTCGCCTCAAAACTCGAACTGGAGGCCATCAAGGTCGAGGAAGTGGTCACCTTTTACCCCGGTCTGCGGCAACACGCTCCCGGAAAGTTTCACATCCGTGTCTGCCGGACCCTGAGCTGCGCGATGGGCGGAAGCTACGAACTGATGGACAAGCTTTGCGAGGTAGCGGGCATCGACCGCTCGCAGACATCGCACCACAACCCCATAGCGGTCTCGCCCTGTGGAACGTGGTCCGTGGAATTTGCCGAATGCCTCGCCTCCTGCGGAACTGCGCCGGTCTGCCTCGTCAACAACGATTTTCACGAGGATGTTCCCGCCGAGAAGGCGGCAGAACTCCTCAAGCAGTATAGCTAGAGCAACGCAATGGCCAAGGTCACTTACAACAAGGGCAAGGCACCTCACAAGCGTGAGCGCCGCCTGATCTTCCGCAATATCGACCGCAGGGGATGGGACCCCTCCCTCAAGACCTACCTTGCTGACGGCGGATACAAGCAGCTCAGGAAGGCCCTCAGGATGAAGCCGGGCGCGGTTACTGAAGAGGTCAAGAAATCCGGTCTGCGCGGACGGGGTGGAGCCGGCTTCCCCACGGGAGTCAAATGGGGGTTTATCCCCCCCGGCAACAAAAAGCCCGTCTACCTGATCTGCAACTGCGACGAGTCCGAGCCTGGCACTTTCAAGGATCGCTACATCGTTCACCAGGATCCGCACCAGCTGATTGAGGGCATGGTCATTTCCTGCTTCGCGGTCGGCGCCAAAGTCGCCTACATCTACATCCGCGAGGAATTCCCCGAGGCCGCGGGCATCATTGAGAAGGCGATCGCCGAGGCCAGGAAGGAGGGCTTCCTCGGCAAGAACATCTGCGGCACCAAGTTCAGCTGCGACTTCTACGTTCACCGTGGTGCCGGGGCCTATATCTGCGGTGAGGAAACCGGCCTCATCGAATCCCTCGAGGGCAAGCGCCCCTATCCCCGTATCAAGCCTCCTTATTTCCCCGCTGCCATGGGGCTCTACATGTGTCCAACCATCGTGAACAACGTGGAGACCCTCTGCCACGTGAAGCACATCATCGAGATGGGTGGCGAAAAATACTCCACGATCGGCACCCCCCGTAATACCGGGACCCGGATCCTCTGCGTTTCCGGAGACGTTCAAAAACCCGGTTACTACGAGATCGAGGTCGGGAAAATGACCATGGGGGAACTCCTCAACGAAGTCTGCGGTGGACCTCTGGAGGGACGCAAGTTCAAGGCCGTCATCCCCGGCGGATCGTCCGCAAAGATTCTGCGCTGCGATGAGCGCTTCAAGATCGTCCGTCCCCCGGCGACCGAGAAGAGCGAGATCGGCTTCTACGACATTCCACTCGACTTCGACACCCTGGCCGCCTGCGGATCCATGGCGGGCTCCGGCGGTGTCATCGTCATGGATGACTCCCGCAGGATGTCCTGGGTCCTGAACAACATCAATGAGTTCTACGCCCACGAGAGCTGCGGCCAATGCACCCCCTGCCGCGAAGGATCGACCTGGCTCAAGAAGATCACTGATCGACTCGTGGCCGGAAAAGCCACCCCGCGGGACATTGAAACCCTCGAATCCGTCGCCTACCAGATAGACGGGCGGACCATCTGCGCCTTCGGTGAAGCCGCCTCCTGGCCGGTGGAAGCGATGGTCGACAAGTTCCGTGACGAGCTCGTCGCTGAAACCTCCGAAGCAAACGGCGAGGAACCCGCCAACGCGGAGCGCGAAGCTCAGGAGCGCTATCTCAGTGCGGTCTAGCTCTTTTCCGCCAGCATTGGTGCCCAGCCGGCCCGTGCTCCCACAGGACCCCTCCGGAACTTCTTTGTGATGGGCATCTTCCTTGGACGTCCTAACATTCGCCCCGTGCCCGGCACCCTCCAGGTCATTTCTTCAGTCCGCAACAGTTTCGCAGTAGTCGCGGCCTTGGCCCTGGGCGTGACCGCGTGCAGGGAAGAGCAGGGTCGCCTGAACTCCGGGGCTCCCAGCCCAGAGGACACGCCCCCCGGAGAATGGACCCTGATTGCAGACGGTCTGGAAGCGCGCGGACTCGCGCCCCGTCCCGGGAACGGAAGCGCGCCCCGCTTCCAGCGTCTCTCCCCCGGCGAGACGGGAATCGAATTCCACAACCAGCTCAATCGCGAGAACATCAAGAACTACCTGCTCACGGGCGCCGGGCTGGCCGTTGGAGATATCGATGACAACGGTCTCCCTGACCTCTTCCTGGTCTCCCAGGACGGCCCTAACAAACTCTACTGCCAGGTGAAGCCCTGGCAGTTTGTCGACCGAACCCGGGAATCCGGCATTCGCGACACAGAGACCTGGGGTGCCGGGGCTGCCTTTGCCGACATCGACAACGACGGAAGCCTCGACCTCTACGTCTGCAACAAGGGCGCTTACGACGAAATCTATCTCAACCAGGGCAACGGCACCTTCAGGGGAGGAACCGCGGGCGCGGGCGACGCGACCTTCCGCGCCCCGACCATGGTGGCCTTTGCCGACTACGACCGGGACGGAGACCTCGACTTCTATCGAACCGAGACGCGCCTGCTCTCCATCCGGGAAATCTACAACCACAAGGTCAAGTTACTCAAGGATGCCAACGGCGCCTGGCAGGCTCACCCCGACCAGGCTCATGAGTTCGTCATGGTAGACGGAATTCCCCGGGAACTTGGCACCCAGGATCACCTCTTTCGAAACGATGGCATTGGTCCGGGTGGCATGCCCCGACTGGTTGAAACAACCCGGTCGGCCGGCATCGCAATTGCACTTGAGCACGGGCTCGCCGCCACCTGGTGGGACTACAACAACGACCAGTGGCCCGACCTCTACGTTTCCAATGATTTTCACACTCCCGACCATCTCTACCGGAACAACCGCGATGGAACCTTTACCGAGGTGACGGCCGAGGCCCTGCCCTACACCTCATGGAACTCGATGGGCAGTGACTTTGCGGACATCAACAACGATGGACAGCTGGACTACCTGAGCACCGACATGTCTGCCACCACCCACTTCAAGCAGAAGACCATGATGGGGGCGATGACCGACACCGCCTGGTTCCTGGACAACCTTGAGCCACGCCAGTACATGCGCAACGCCATGCAGGTCAATGCCGGCAACGGAAGGTTCATCGACGTGGCCTTCTTTGCCGGGCTCGACAGCACGGACTGGACGTGGGCCGGACTCTTTGGAGATCTCGATAATGACGGCCGGGAAGATGCCTTCTTCACCAACGGCATTGAGCGCAATGTGCAGGACTCCGACATCAACATCGAGATTACCAAGGCCAAGGACGCAGGTGCTTCGCTCGATGAAATACAGGAGATTTTCCTCCGCGGCCCCCGCCTCCTCGAGGAGAATCTCGCCTTCCGGAACCTTGGCGGGTTCCGCTTCGAGAACACCGGCGGCACGTGGGGACTGGGGGACGCCACCGTCAGCCACGGGGCCGTCCTCGCCGACCTCGACCGGGACGGAGACCTCGACCTGGTCGTTAACAACATGAACGACCCGGTGGGCGTCTACCGGAATAACTCGCAGGACGGCTCCGCAATCCTTGTGAGCCTCAACGGCATAAGGAGCAATCGCTTTGGACTGGACGCCCGCATCGAGGTCCGCCTCTCCAACGGGCAGGTCCTTACTCGTCTCGTCACAAGTTCGCGCGGCTACATGAGCGGAGCGGAACCTGTCGCCCACTTCGGACTGGGCGCCGAAACCTCCATCAGCTCTCTCTCCGTCTTGTGGCCCAGTGGCCACCGGCAGGACTTTTCCGATCTTCCTGCCAATCGCCACTACCGTATTACCGAGCCCTCCTCCGACCCCGCCGGCACACCTGGACTCCCGGAACCCTCTCCCCTCTTCGAGGAGGTGGCCGACACGATGGGCATTTCCTTCGAGCACGACGAAAACCACTACGACGACTTCCACACCCAACCCCTTCTTCCCAACCGCCTTTCCCGCTTCGGCCCGGCCCTCGCAGTTGGCGATGTGAATGGCGACGCTACTCCTGACGTCTATGTCGGAGGTGCCGCCAATCGTTCAGGGGCACTATTTCTGCAAAGCGCCCCGGGCAGGTTTGCCGAGCAGGACTCACCAGCCATCAAGACTGATGCCAGCCACGAGGACGTGGCGGCAACGTGGTTCGATGCGGATGGCGATGAAGACCTGGACCTCTATATCGTGAGCGGCGGCTCCAGCAAACCCGCCAATGACGCCCACTATCAGGACCGCCTCTACCTCAACGACGGCAGGGGCAACCTGCATCCAGCCCCTGCAGGATCCCTCCCCTTCCACCCTGCAAGTGGCAGCTGTGTCGCCCCCTGTGACTATGATCTCGATGGCGACCTCGACCTGTTTGTCGGCGCCCGCTTCGTTCCTGCACGCTACCCTACACCTCCCGAAAGCCTCCTCCTCGAAAATGATGGAAGCGGGCACTTCACGATGACCCCTCTCGCTGCGGGTCTGGTTACCGGTGCAGCCTGGGCAGATATCGATGATGATCAACGGCCCGATCTCGCTCTTTCCACCGAATGGGGCCCAATCCGTGTTTTCCGCAATACCACCGGGGGATTCGTCGAGCACACCGGGAAAGCCTCGCTTGGGAAATACACAGGCTGGTGGACATGCCTGGCCGCTGCCGACATTGATGGAGATGGGGATTCCGACCTGCTTGCCGGCAACTTTGGTCTCAACACCAAGTATCACGTGGACGAAACCCATCCGGCCACGCTCTTCGCCGCTGACTTCGGCAACAAGGGCGAGCTCCAACTCGTGGAAGCTCAGCACAAGGAGGGCAAGCTCCTGCCCGTCCGCGGACGAAGTTGTTCCACCAGCGCCATGCCTCACCTCATCCCCCGGGTTCCAAGCTATGCCGAGTTCGCCCGCCGAACCTTGCAGGAACTTTATACTCCTGAAGCCCTCCAGGAGGCTCAACGACTGGAAGCCAATACTCTCGCAAGCGCCTTATTCCGCAACGACGGCACCGGCACCTTTGAAATGGAGGCCCTGCCGACCCTGGCCCAGATGGCTCCCGTCATGGCTATCGAACTCGAAGACCTCGACGAGGATGGGCTGCTGGATGCCGTCCTCGCCCAGAACTTCAATGGCGCCCAGCGAGAGACCGGCCGGATGAACGCTGGGCTGAGCCTGATTCTGCAGGGCACGACCGGCCAAGGCTTTTCTCCTCTCTGGCCGACCAAAAGCGGGCTCTCCCTGCGGGGCGACCCCCGCCACCTCGCCCTCGTCGATCTTGATGGAGACGGCGGGAAGGACCTGATTTTCGCCCAGAATGGCGCCCGTCTGTCCATCTTTCGTCGGCAAGGAACTCGGTAGATAACAATAATTTTGACAACAGCGTCCCGATTTTCTCTCCTCCGCCGCAGCATTTTCGCATGAAATTTCTTTCCGCGCTCCCTCTCCCTCTCCTTCTCCTTCTCTCGCTCGGATCGGCCCAGGCTGCTACCTTCGTGCTTTCCGATGAGAACTTCGACGCAGCTGGCGTCAGTGGAAACGGCCTCAATACCGGGAACGCCAATATCAGCCTGACTACTACCACTGGTGACCCGACCGCATCGGGTCAGGGCAATGTCGGTTCTGCAGACATCTCGGCCGGGGGACGCTGGGGCGAAGTCCGGGCCCAGACCCAGGAGATCGGCATACCGGCCGAGTCGACTCCCGGCACCGATACATTCAGTGCATCTCTCAACATTTTTGTTCCCGGCGACACAACCTTTGGTGGCAGTCACCGCGTGGGAATCATCCTCCGGTGGAATGGAAATAACTCCAACAACAACCAGGTTTTCCGGGCTTGGGACAGCTTTACCCCGAACACATGGGAAACGATCACCGTGAACGGCACCCTGCCCGTGAATGGTGGAGACGGGCAACCTCTCGCCTCTGTCCTTCCCATCATCAGCTTCGACGAGAACCCCACCAACGCCGCCGCTGGTGTCGCCGCCTACGTGGATAACTGGTCTCTCTCCGTCACCGGCGTTCCCGAACCTTCTCTCGGGATCCTGAGCCTGCTCGGACTGGGCGTCCTGCTCCGCCGCCGCCGCTAGGTCAGTCGAAACC
>CAWWCX010000088.1:0-12391 GCA_963935445.1 uncultured Roseibacillus sp. | reverse complement strand
CGGGGAAGCCCGGCAGGAAACCTTCAATATCTGTATGGACGAGCCCGTGGATTACGAGGAGGTCGGGGCCTACCTCTCCGAATCACGCGACCTCCCCACGGTCCGGATCCGCACCGAGTTTCACAGCACCTGGCTCGACAACTCCAAGGCAAAGTTTCTCCTCGGGTGGCGTCCTGAAGTCGACCTCTCCACCCTCATCGATCGCGCCTGGGACTACAGGCGCACTGAAGACGATCCCAGGAAGATCTGGTACCCTGGTTAGGGGCTTCGAACTTTTCCCACCCAGCCTCCGCAACACCGGAGCCGCCTTCTGCGGCGGGAAGCCAGCTGCGCGAGCCCCATTGCACCGGGTCGTCCAGCATGGGACTCTCCTCCCTGTCCTCCCTACCGTTCGTAGTTTTCCTTCTTCCCCGTCACAGGTCGCTTCGGAGCTGGAGGGACGTCCACGCCCGCGGCCCGCATCACGCTGGAGAGGGCTGTTATCGTCGGGGCAGACGGCTTGTAGTTGCCATGGCGAAATCCCTGCGCAATCAGGAGAGGCGTCCATCCGCTCCGGTTCTTGCGATTCCATATCCTGATGTCGGCACCTTCCGCCGCAAGAAGGCGCACCATCTCGGCACTCTGCTTGTAGGCGGCGGCGTGCATGACCGTTTCTCCCTCCCTGTCGACAGTCTGGATGTCCGCGCCGAGACCCAGGAGAAACTTCACCGCTTCAACCGCCTCCTCTTCGGTAGCAGCCTCATCGGCTTCCGGGCCCAGCACCACTCCCGCAGCCGCCAGGAGGGGAGTACGCCCTTTCGCGTTCGGTTTTCGGAAGTCCGCCCCATGCTTGAGCAGGAGTTTCATGTAGGGCAGATCGGCCGTTCGCGCTGCCAGCAGGAAGGGCGTGCACCCCGGGCGCCCGAGGCGATGACCGCCCCGTGCATTCCTTCCCAGCTGCAGGTTAACCCTCGCACCGTGTTCGATGAGAACTTCCGCAAACTGCAGGCTGCTGAGGATTCCTCCTGCCCGGGGTGGCGGAGCTCCATCAATACCATCCCCTCGTCGCGGTTTCCGCACCCAGCTGAGAACATGCAGGGGGGCGTGCCCCGAACGCAGGTCGTTGGGATCAGCTCCAGCCTCAAGAAGGCGCCGGGCCAGGTCAAAGTGCCCGTTTTCAATCGCCAGAATGAGCGCGCTCGTTCCCTTGCGGGGCGCACGACCTCCTCCTCCCTGGTCAATGACCGCATTCACTTCGGCCCCATGAGCCAGAAGGATGTCGATCACGCCCCCGTGCCCCTGCCTCGCCCCGAAGAACCACGCTGTAAAACCCGAGGCAAGCGCCCCGTCCCGTTCCGCTCCAGCCTGCAATAGAATCTCGACGACCTCGGAGTGCCCCTCCACCGCGGCCCACATGAGAGCACTCTGCCCCTTCGCATCGCGGGCCGCCGCATGTGCACCCACCTCGAGCAGAGCCTTCACCGGACCAACACAACCGGTCCGGGCCGCGGTCATCAGCGGACTCACTCCACCCCCGCTCCTCTCCCCGGCACGCGCTCCCGCCTGCAACAACGCCCTTACCAGCTCCTCGTTGCCATTCGCACAGGCGAGGAAGAGCGGCATGACTCCGTATCGATTCCTCACCGAGGGGTCCGCACCTGCGGCGAGGAGCTCCTTCGCATCCTTCGTCCGATCCTCGTAAACGGCCCTGTGGAGCGCCGTGGTTCCATCCGGTGCGGCCAGCAGGAATCCCGTGCCAGCCAGGACCGACACGGTCACCATACGGAGGATGCTTCCGATTACTCGTGAAAGGAGGTACACGCGATCCGGCGCAGGGTAGCCGGACAGCACCTGCCCGGAAAGAATCGAATTGGAGAGCTCTTATCTCGAAAGCTCCACCCGCAGCCGCAGGAACTGGCGGAACCGGCCCTCCAGTGGCACCGTACTGCGCACCGTGAAGGTGAGTGTACCATCACCATTATCGACCGGTTCGCCTACCGGCACGGTGATCCCCGGGCCACTTTCCCAGGTCACGAGATCCCCGGAAACCTCAACCGTATTGACGGTCTCGGCTGCGTCCTGCCGGACCCGGTAACTCAACGCCGGGTAGTCTGTTCCCCCACTGCTCGCCACCAACGGTAGCGGCAATGCCCCGGAGGAAGCCGGAACAAGATCAGCTCCCACCGAGTAGGCAAGAAGATACGGCATGGAACTTATCCCGTAGGGAGCCAGAGGATCGCTGCCTCCCTGGCTCGCGAGCCAGGCCCCGAACGGGCTGTCTGTTTCCAACGCGCCAGGGGTTCCCATTCCGGCAATGGAAGCCCGCCAACTCACCGCAACTGCATGATCCGGCAGGGCTGCGGGATCGGCGAGGGTAAGGGAGGGTCCCGCCCCATCCGCTGCCACGGGCCAGGGCGCGAAGTCATCATAGGTCAGATCGTGGATCTCATCGCCAGCTCCGAACGAAAGCTTGAGCCGCTCCCCGGCGTTACTCAGGCGGTCACTGCTTTCCCATTCGCCCGCGATGGGCAGGCCCTCCCCGTAGCGCAGCTCAAATGCAGCCTTGCTGGAAACCACCAGCACAAACTCTCCCGGGGCCAGGGTGGTGATCGCGGAACCGAGAAAATCGAAATCCACTCCCTTGGTGAACCTCAGGTCATTGAGATCCAGGGGAACGCCCCCGGCATTATAGAGCTCGATGAACTCGAAGAATTCCTCGTCGTCAAAGCCAGCAGCCAACTCCGCCGGGCTTGGTCCGAGGGGGTGATACATGAACTCGGAAATGACAAGTCCCTCCCGGTAATCAGAGACATCGGGCAGCGTGGTTGTGAATTCAATCGGATCCGACCAGTGGCTCCAGCGTCCGCTGCTATCCTTGTGGCGCACACGTGCGCGGTAGGTCCGCCCCGAGCGCACCGCCACGGTGGGAATACTGATCGAACTGCTGAAAGAGTCCATTACGCCCGATTCCCAGTCCGCTTCCCACTCGAGCTTGAAACGCTCGGAGGGATCGTGATCAGGGGCATTCGGATCCGTGATCTCCGCCACCCGCCACTCCATCGCCGCAAAGGTTCTCGCATCCTGGGGATCACTGAATCTGCTGCTCCTGAAAACGAGCCCATTGGTCGGATACCCCGGCACGCCAATGTAGGTAATTCTCGGGGTATTGGGAATCTCACCCCCTTCACCCCGGGAGCCCTGAAGAGAGTCGAGATGGGCGGCCCGGCCGCCGCCGCCCACGCCGCCGCCGGGCCAGCTCCCTCCCGAAAAGGCAAAGTTCTTCATGTCCTGCACAAGATTTGCCAGCGAGGCGGAACCCGCTCCACCCAGACCACCGTAGTTCCCTGCATCGGACGGCGCACCCTTCCAGCGAGCGGCATCAGCAGCCTCAAAATCGGCAATGAAGGAGGCATATTCCTCGACGAGGGGGCCAATCTGATCCGGTTGCCAGAGGAGGTCGCGGACCTCGCGCACCACATTGAAATACTCCGGCCACAGGGCGGGCGTGCTGTTATTATCACTGCCACCACCACTGGCGTTGAAGAGAGCATTGTAGACCACATCGTGGCCACTGTTCCAGGTGGGGCCCCAGCTCGCATCGGTATCCCAGGGCAGAATCCAGAGCTTTCCCCGATTCCCGTTGGTGGGCAGGTAATCCGGCTCGAAGTAATAAACCATGTTCTTGTTGGCACTGGGCCAGTAGTCGTAGTGCCGGATCGCCTCCACGAGTGCATGCCAATGGTTCCACTTGTCCATGTTGACATGGGCCGTGATGTAATTCTCTGAATCTCCGCCATCCAGGCTTCGTTCGATGTTATCGTGATCAGATCCATTGCCTGGAGCGAAGGCTGCCTGGTAACGCTGCTGCCGCTGCCAGTCGCCTGTCTGGTTGATAAGCTTGTAGAGATTTCCCTTCTCCAGGCCGTGCGCCTCGAGGAAACGGACATCATAGGTCTCAAGAACAAAATTGAGTCCGTGGAAGTCTCCCCGCCACCGGTCCGGGGACTCCGCGGAATCGTCGATCACACGCCAGTGCACCCAGTGGGTATTACAACCAGGGACACCAACCTTGTTGAACAGATACATGCTCACTGCCTCGTTCAGGCCGTAGGTCAGGGTTCCCCGGTTGTCGAAGCCCTTCCCCGTCGTGAGGGTTCGCCACTTCGTGTCATACTCACGACCGAACTGGTCCCGGGCCTGGAAAAAGCTGCCCCGGTTGAACCGGAAGCGCATGGAGCGCTTGCCCCTCTGGTAATAACGTCCATTCGCTCCCCGCAATCGGTAGCGGATATTGTCGTAGACCTCGCCGTCGTAAACAATCGCGCAGTTCCAGTTGTAGAAGAACCGCGCTTCCGTGCCCTGGCTGATCTGGCCGTTACTGTATGCGAGGCACTGGGAGTAGTCCTCCCCGCGCGTGATGATGTGGTAGACTGGCAGAGACTCCAGGGTTTCTGTCGAGTGCCCCTCATAGGGGGGAACACCGTCATAGACGAAGCATGCGAAATTCAGGGCCGCGTCATCGGGATAGGGAACCCGGGCCGAGAGCCCCAGCCCGTCTTCCACGGTGATCCGGTAGCGCACGAGACTGCGGTGGACCTGGCCCGGAATGGTCACCGTGAAAACGTCATCTCCCGCCAGTTCATCATTACCGCTTCCATCATCGTTCATAGGAACGGAAATCCAGTTCTGCCCGTAGGCGGGATTCTCCGGCCTCGGCACAGACAGATTGATGTTCCCGTTGGAGACCCGCAGCGGAAGGTGGGAAGGGATGTAGGACCCGGGAGACACCACCTGATACTCAAGGGTCACCGCGCCGACACCTTCCGGATCGGTAATGAGTGCCGTTACCCTGATGGGGGCTCCCGCCGTGGGCTGGCGCGGGGTATGAGTGACCTTCCTGATATTCGGTGGCGCATTGTTCGCATAGGCGGTGTTTCTGGCACCCGGAGACGGGGTGGCAACCCCTCCGCTGACATCGGGGCGCTTCACCTCCACGTCAAAGGCGATATCGGAACTGCCGATCGTCCCATTGATCATCTGAACCGCAATCGTGTTCGTCCCTTCCACGAGAAAGGCGGCGGTATTGATGACGTTCCGTGTCTCATAGGCTCCCTCATTTCCCTGATTGCTGGCCGTCAGGCCCACTCCGGGGGCCCCGGCGAAGCGGCGGCGCTCCACCTCCACGCCGTTGATCCACATCACGAATCCATCATCCGAGGTTGAGCGAATGGAGAGCTGCGAGGGAATCTGGCCCGGTGCGATCGTGAAGGTCTTGCGCAGGAAGATATTCGTATAGTTCTGCTGCATTCCAGTAATCGGTGTATTCAATGTCAGGTTCCCGACATCCCCGTAGCCAAGGGGGAGCTGCACCCCGGCTGTCCAGCTGGCATCCTCGAGGAAGCCCGGCTCCCGCCACCCGTCGACCGGGTCGGATGCCTCGGTGTCACCCGGCCGCCAGCTCCACCCCGTTGAGTTGAGCGGGACATATGTCAGTTCCGGCAGTCCGGACTGGGGCAACGACGCGCGCCAGGAACTGCCCAGACTATTGTCGAGGGTGGGATTGATCAATTCGATCGACGCCCCATTGCCATCAGCCAGAACGGGCCACGGAAAGCCCACCCGGTAGTCGGCAAAATCAACCACCAGATCGTTCTGGTCGCGTAGCCGCACGGTTTCCCCATCTGAGTTCAGCCCCCCGGAATACGGACCAATTGCGACTGCTCCCAGCGTATTGTTCAGGGTGGCGGGATCCTCGGCGATGACCAGGTAGCCGTCGGGAGGAATCACCGTTCCAGGAGGAAATGTATACTTCACCGCACCCGAGAGCCGCCACCCGGTCAGGTTCGCCTCGGTCAGGGCCGGGTTGTAGAGTTCGATGAACTCCTGTCGTACCGTGTTTTCGGGTGGATTGAAATGAATCTCGTTGATGACCACCGCGTTCGAGGCCTCCACGACTGTAAGAACGATCGACTTTTCAAGGAACAGGCCTTCCCCGTCGGTCGCACGCAGCCGCACGGAGAAACTGTTGCCGGTCTGGTCATCGAAGGTTGCCGCGGCCCGGAGCTGGTTACCCACAATACTGAAGAGACCATTGTCGACCGCTCCCACTCCCGGGACCAGGGCGAAGGAATGCGTATCCCCTGCGTTCGGGTCATCCGCCCGCAGGAGAGTCACCAGTCCCCCAACCAGAATATTCTCGGCGATCTCTCCAGTAGAAATGGTAATATCATTCGGAGGGGACGGCAGGGCTGACACCTCGACTGTGATCGTCGCAGGAGGGGATTGATACTTCCCATCCCCCGCGGTGAACGTGAAGGTGTCCGTCCCCGTGAAGCCTGCCAGCGCGGTGTAATTCAGGTTTGGCGGCGTTCCACTGAGGGATCCTGCTGCCGGCCCCGCCTGGATTGCAAAGGTGAGCGGACCGGGATGGGCGTTGGGATCGCTGCCCGTCAGGATAACGGCAACCGGAGCGGTCGTCACCGTCTGCAGCCTTTGGTCGTCCGCGGCTGGTATTCCCGGATCAACGGCGATGTCAACGGGTCTGGTTCTCACGTCTGCCGGGTTATCGGTATCCCAGACCCGAAGAGTATAGGTTACCTGCTGCACGGCGCCCCCGGTATCTCCCATGAGCACCGGGGCGCTCCCATTGGCTGCCCCGGAAGAATGGACTACCGCATCGGATGGGTCTCGTATTTCCAGGGCGAGCGAACCAATCACGTTGGTAACATCGATACTCCAGGCCAGCGTCGAGGTCTCGCTCTCAAGCCGGGCGGCGGGAGTGGCTGTAAAGCTGTCGATCCGCGGCCCGCTCCCGGGAAGGGTGTCCGGACCCGCCGCCAGGCTTTCCGATACCTCCGCCGCAGTCATCACCCCGTCCCAGATACGAAATTCATTGACCGACCCGGACATGTTGGCATCGCCCCAGGCAGACGCGCCAATCCGCTCCCACGAACTGGGTAACACACTCAGGTCGTTCCCGTCGCCCGTCAGGTCGGGGGGGGAGGCCTGCACCTGGGCACCGTCGATCCAGGCATTGACCTCTCCCGTCGGTGAGATTGTCAGGGCGAGGTGGTGTTCCGTCCCGGGGGTTGGTCGTGGCCCGAAATTCGCCTCCCGCATCCCTTGATACTGAATGCGCCCCTGCCCGGAAGATCCCTGCTGTAAGTTGAAAATGATATTACTGCCGGAGGTGCCGTTCCCGAAGGAAAACAGCTTGGACCAGCTACCGCTCCCCTGATCCGTATACCAAGCCTCGAACGTCACCCCGTTACTCCCGAAATTCGAGCCAATCCCCACCGTGCTGGTAAAGCCCATGCTGTCTCCCGAAGGTCCATTGGGGGACCCATCAAGAATGAGCTCCCCTCCACTGACATGGGCATCGTCAATGAGAACTCCATCATTGCCCCCCACCGCATCGCTTGCATCATTCTCGAACGAGTAGCGATGGGCCAGGGTCGCCCCATCACACAGGCCGGCAAAAAAAAGGACCAAGGCGGGAAGGGGGAAAAACTTTGATGCAAGCACGGTGGTTACAAGTGGCTGAGGGGGTGACGCGCGGGGCAGACCACAGCTTGCCCTCGCTTCAATCGCGGAAGGCTAGTTCAAAAACGAGGATCTTGCAATGCGCGATGAACACTCACAGGAGGACGTGAAGGCATCCCGGAACACCCAATCCGGGTTAGTCGCGCACCAGGATATTGTCGATGGTCAACCCGCTGAACAGGTCCGAGGTCCCATCACTCACAAAGTTCCATTCGATGATCACTTCGTTGCCGATCGCCTCTCCCGAAACGGGAACTGTCAATGTGCGGTAATCGTTATCAAAGACGCTCATGTCCAGAACCTCTTCCAGCCCCAGTTGCTCAAGGTCGGACGCTCGCAGGAACCGCACCCGCGCGGTGTCGCCGAAACCATCAGCATCGCGAAAGGCATCAAAGACGACTTCTGCACTCGTCACTCCACCAAGATCGACGGGCGGAGACCGCAGGGAGATATCGGACCCCGGCCCGTAGTCTCCGATATTCGTGGACCAGGCACTGGGCGACTCCCCGGCCCCGGCAGAGGGGCCGGTTGTTGCTCCCGGAGTGCCCAGTTGCCAGGCGGTATTCCCGCTGTCGTCATTGACCACGGTCGTCCATCCCGGAGCTCCGCTCTCCAGGTCATCGCTGAAGAGAACGGTTCGCGGGCGACCTCCTGAGAATTCCAGCACACGATAGAATCGCATGAGAGTACCAGGGGGAATCCCGGTATCGGTCACGGTCGTGCTTTCCCCGGTGGCGGTCGCGTCGGTAAACTCACTCCAGACCGGATCACCGGTCCGCAGGTCGGCAGACCACTCCACGGTGTAATACCGGCCGGGCACGGAATTCCATGTCACATCTACGGTGTTTCCAACCTCGTTGTAACGCACATCGGTAATCTGCAGGGGCATATCCCCAACCACATCCGGTCCTCCTGCCGCGTTGATAGCCACCTCGGCAGCGGTCAGCTCTCCACGCCAGATCCGGAACTCATTGACAGACCCGGTCATTCCAACGTCCCCCCAGTTGGACGCGCCGATCCGTTCCCAGCTGTTCGGCAGGGTATTCAGGTCATCCCCGTCACCAGTGAGATCCGGAGGTGACGCCTGAATCTGCGTCCCGTCAATCCAGGCGTTGATCTCCCCACTTGGAGAAATGGAGAGGGCGAGGTGGTGTTCCTCATTGAGGGCCGGCCGTGGGCCGAAGTTGGCCTCGCTCATCCCCTGGTACTGGATACGCCCCTCCCCGCTTCCGCCCTGCTGCAGGTTAAAGATGATGTTCTGGCCACCGGTGCCATTGCCGAAGGAGAACAGCTTGGCCCAGTTACCGCTGCCGGTGTCAGTATACCAGGACTCAAATGTTACCCCGGTTGCTCCAAAGTTGTTGGGCAGGTCAACCAGGTCCGTGAATCCCATGCTGTCGGCCCCCGCCCCGTTAGGTTGCCCGTCCAGGCGCAGCTCGCCGTCCTGCACGAAGGCATCACCCACCAGTACACCGTCATTGCCCCCGACCGAATCGACAAGCTCCGCACCGGGGCTGAAGGAATAGCGGTGAGCGAGTTCGGCCATTCCAAAGGAACCCGGGTCATTTGCATCATTGGGGTCCGTATTGTTGTCGACTTCCTGACCATCGGGATAGAGATCATCATCACTGTCCGCGTCGAGTGGATCGGTCTCGTGAGTGTTAACCTCCGGGCCATCATACAGACCGTCACCGTCACTGTCCTGCTCCAGCGGATCGGTCCCCTCCGTTTTCACCTCCACTCCATCCCCAAGGCCATCGCGGTCGGTATCAGAATCGGCAGGATTCGTTCCGGCCCGCAGCTCCTCCACATCGGTGAGGCCGTCCCCGTCAAAATCACCCGTCCCATCCCCCGGACCCGGACCGGACGCGGCGCCATTGAGCTGTTCAAGGGAATCGATGCCGTCCCACGCGAGCTCCCATACGTCAGAGAAACCGTCATCGTCCGCATCTTCCGAGTTGGGAAGCACCTCCGGACCATTCGCGTAGTTATCAGCAACTTCTGCGGGGGTAAGCACCCCGTCCCAGATCCGGAACTCGTTGACCGAACCCTGCATGTTGTTGTCGCCCCAGGCGGAGGCCCCAATCCGCTCCCAGGTATTGGGAAGAACGTTCAGATCGTTTCCGTTCCCGGTCAGACTGGGCGGTTGTGCCTGGATCTGCACGCCATCGATCCAGGCATTCACTTCCCCGCCAGCAGAAATCGTGAGGGCCAGGTGGTGTTCCTCGTTCAAGGCGGGTCGGGGCCCGAAGTTCGCTTCAGGCGTCATCCCGTTATACTGGATCCGGCCCTGTCCGCTGCCGCCCTGCTGGAGGTTGAAGATGATATTCTGTCCGCCGGTCCCATTCCCGAACGAGAAGAGCTTCGACCAGGACCCACTCCCGGTATCGGTATACCATGCTTCGAGGCTCACCCCATTGGCACCGTGAGTCGCAGCCAGGTCAACTGTACTGGTGAAGCCCATGCTGTCCCCATCAGGACCATTGGGAGCACCATCGAGAACGAGTTCGCCATTGCTGACGAAGGCATCTCCGATCAGGACCCCCGTATTGCCACCCACCGAGTCGGTGGTATCGGCATCAAAGGACCAACGATTCGCCAGGGTTGCGGCCTGGGCGAGTGATGCGCCAGCCACGAGCGCGGAGAAGAGGGCGAGCTGAAGCCGAGGTTTCATGAGTATACCGATAGGAAAACGCGAAAGCGGTTCGTCGAAAAAAACCCGCAGCCAGTTGGCCGCGGGTCTCGTCAGTTGCCTTTACCCGCGTAATATGGGGTTCTGACTGCAATCAGGACCGGCGCCGGCGCAGAAGGAGAAGAGATCCGAAAGCCAGGAGAACGCTGCTGCCGGGTTCCGGAACAACACTGTCCGGTCCCAGAGCCAGGTTAGCGGCCACGTCATCACCGCTGAGGGTGCCGTCCCAGATACGGAACTCATTCACCGATCCCTGCATCCCCGCATCACCCCAGTTAGAGGCTCCAATCCGCTCCCAGGTGCTGGGCAGGACGCTCAGGTCGTTTCCGTCTCCCTGCACATTTCCGGGTGTAGCGTTAATCTGAGCTCCATCAACCCACGCATTGACAAGGCCGTCGGAAGAGATGGTCACGACGAGGTGGTGCTCCGCATTGAGAGCTGGCCGTGGCCCAAAATTGCCCTCGCCCCCCATTCCGTTATACTGGATCCGGCCCTCTCCGCTGCCGCCCTGCTGGATGTTAAAGATGATGTTCTGGCCACCGGTGCCATTGCCAAAGGAGAAGAGCTTGGACCACGAGCCACTCCCCGTATCGGTGTACCAAGCCTCGAGGCTCACTCCGTTGGCTCCATGGGTCCCGCCGATGTCGATGGTGCTGGTAAAGCCCACGCTGTCAGCATTCGGACCATTCGGCCCCCCATCAAAAAGCACCTGTCCCCCACTGAGCGTGGCATCACCAATCAGCACAGCGGAATTCCCACCCACGGAGTCTGTGGTGTCGTCAAAGGACCATCGGTTGGCCAAGGTGGCGGCACCAGCAAAACCTGAGGTCGCACAAATCAGGAGCGTCAGTAAGGAAGTGTGTTTCATGGCGGACTCTGAACGATCGTTCAGGATGGCGAAAATGTCTCCTAACCCCCTCCTAGGCAACACTTTTCCCCCCTTCATGTAAAAAACCCTGAGTGGTCGAATCTTGCGGGTTTCCCTTAATCTCGCCGGGGTGCCTTGCACCAACCCAGCAGGATGGGTAAAAACCCCCGTGCTTCAGTACCCCGCTCGCCTATTTTTCGCATCCTCTGGGGTCATATTGTTCTTATTTTCAACAGGTTGTGACGAATCCCCGGAGCGTTCCGGGACCAGCTCCAGTGCCAGCCCCCGCCAACCTGCGACCGCGGACGCGACCTACCGGGAGATGGTTGCCAACGAGGAAACGATCGCAGCCCTCATTCCTGCTATCAATCGCCTCGCCCGGTCCGTTCGTGACCTATCGCTGCCGGGCCATGCCTCCGCACACCTCATGGCCGATGACGCGGTCGTGGTCGACATGGGAGAGGCTGGAAAACCCACTGCGGACCCAACCCTGCCCCTGCAACACCAGGTCTGGAAAAACACCACTGTGGAGAGGAAGGTGAGCGAACTGCCCGATGGCTTCTGGACGGGATTGTGGGGAGAGCTCGCGCACTTTGAGGACGCAAGGTTCGGAGTGCTCCGGGGCCAGCGTCTCAGCGGGCAGGAATTCCTTACCGACCTCAAGTTCACTGCCCGGAGCCGGGATACGGAAGGCGGCATCGCCTCCTGGAAGTCCAAGGTTACGGTGAACTGGCGCAAGGACGAGGCCGGCGAATGGAGGGTCTCACGCTGGGAAACCGGCGCGATGTATTCCACCCGCGCAGCCGCCCCGCTCTTCCGCGAAGTGCTCGCGGAAGCAATTCCCGCGCCTTCTGAACTCCGGAAGGCGCGCCACTCGATTCACGAACGTTACCTCCGCGAAGTATTCTTCACGGGCAGCACGACCTTCGCATACCCCAAGGACTATTGGATCTATGTCCTCTCATGGGACTCCCTTGATCAACATACCTCGGTCGCAGTGGTGGATATCGACAACGACGGCTGGGACGACTTCTACGTCACCGCCCGCTGGGGACGGAACCAACTCTGGCGGAACCGGGGAGATGGCACCTTCGAGGACATCGCTCCGGATCTCGGACTCGACGTCGACGGGGTTTGCAATGCGGCCCTCTTCGCAGACTTTGACAACGATGGAGATCAGGACCTCTTCCTCGGACGCAGCCTGGAGCGGGGACAATACTACCGGAACGAGGATGGTAGATTCATCGAGCGGTCCACCCTTCTCGACCTGTCTCTTATACACATCTGACGCTGCCGACGATATGCAGTGT
>CAWWCX010000087.1:0-12472 GCA_963935445.1 uncultured Roseibacillus sp. | reverse complement strand
CGTCATAGATCGTCCGCATCTCGTCGAGGAGGTTCCGGTATCCTTTGCGCGGAGCGAGATTCTCCATCTCGGCCGGGTCCTTGCCAAGGTGATACAGCTCTTCGGTCGCCTCAAAGCCCTCTCCGGCGTAAGGCCAGTAGATGTATTTCTTGTCCTGCGTCACCACCCCGAGGCTGTGCACTTTCTCCGGCCCCCAGACGTTGATGAGCGGCAGGGCATCGTGAATCTTCCCGGACGGCTCATCGTAAAGCGGCATCAGACTCTTGCCATCCATCCCCGGGGGCTGCCTGACCCCCGCGAGGTCCATGATGGTCGGAGCCATGTCGACATTTCCGGTCAGCGCCGCACTCCGCAGGTTCTTTCCACTGTTCCGGTGACGCGGATCATGGATGATAAGCGGCACACGCGCCGACTCCTCATAAGGAAGAACCTTCGACCCGTATCCGTGCGACCCGCAGAGGAAACCGTTGTCCGAGGTAAAGATGACGACGGTGTTATCGGCCACTCCGTGCTGCTCGAGGGCCTGCAGAATCATCCCGATGGCAACGTCCACGGCATGGACCTGCTGGTGGTAAATCGCCATGACCTCGTCGTAGTTGTCCGAGTAGTTCCAGCCATGAAAACGCTCAAATTGCCTTCCCTGCCGACTCTGCCTCGAGAAGTGCGCGCCGGCCTTCCGACCATAATTCGTGGGCTTCCTGAACTTCTTCCCGGCATAGACATCGTCATCAAGCGGGTCCGGGGTGGCCGGCTTGTGGGGGGCCTTGAAGCTGATTGACAGGCAGAAGGGCGTTCCGGCCTTTGCAGACTCAGCGATGAAATCGGCCCCGAAGGCTCCGTAGGACCGGGACGAATGCGGATACTTCCCGGCATAGGCCGCCATCGACCTGTTCTTCCTCGTCTCGTAGTGCGTCTGTCCCGGACCAGCTCCCCATTTGTCGAAGTCCTCCTCGGGAAGCACACCCTTTCCTCCCGGCTTGTCGGCAACCACGAACCCGATCTTCCCTGCAATTGCAGTCAGGTATCCGGCCCTGCGCAGCATCATCGGATAGGATGCCTGCCAGTGTTCTTCCACCAGGGCCCCGTGCTCGAAGTTGCATCCGTTCCGAAATTCAAACTTGCCCGTCATGATATTGGCCCGGCTGGCCATGCAGATCGCCGTCGTGTCGTAGTGGTTGTCAAAGGCGATTCCCTCCCTGGCCAGGGAGTCCATGTGCGGAGTCTTCACATCCTCATTTCCGTAGCATCCAACCGAGTAGGTGCACTGGTCGTCGGTCAGGAGAAAGACAATGTTGGGAACCTCCCGGGAAGGCGCTCCAGCCACAAACAGGGGGAAAGCGAGATAAAGAGCCAGCGTGAGCAGAAGGGTGTCCTTCACACAAGGATCCTCGCCATTTGCACGCCGATGGCAAGAAAGCGTCCAGCCCAAACTGTTCCCGGACCGTCCCCCCAACTTCTCCTTCCCCCTGCAATCGAAGTGGAAATGCGCTTGATGCTGTCAGACAACTCCCTTACATCCCGCCTCCACTTTACGACAAACCATGTCTGACGAACTCTCCGAAATCGGACTCGTGGGCCTTGCGGTCATGGGTCAGAACCTCGCCCTCAACATTGCCGACCACGGATTCAGGATCTCGGTCTACAACCGGACCACCTCGAAGACTGAGGAGTTTGTGGCGGCCAACCCCGACACCCCGGGTGGACTGGTGGGCAAGCAGACACTGGAGGAGTTCGTCCAGTCCATCAAGCGCCCCCGCAAGATCATCATCCTGGTTCAGGCTGGCGGGCCAACAGATGCCGTCATCGAGGGCCTGACCGGGCTTCTCGACCCGGAGGACATCATCATCGACGGAGGCAACGCCCTCTGGACGGACACCATCCGTCGGGAGAAGGACCTCAACGAGAAAGGCTTTCGTTTCGTGGGCTCCGGTGTCTCAGGCGGTGAAGAAGGGGCCCGTTTCGGCCCCGCCCTCATGCCCGGGGGAAAGGAGAGCGCCTGGGAGGAACTCAAGCCGGTCTGGGAAGCGATCGCAGCCAAGGTCGATGCCGAAACCGGCAGACCCCTCGAGGGAGCGGAACCCGGCAAGCCGATCGAGGGCGGAGTGCCCTGCGCTGCCTACGTCGGTGAAAACGGAGCCGGCCATTACGTCAAGATGGTGCACAACGGAATCGAGTATGGGGACATGCAGATGATCTGTGAGGCCTACAACCTCATGGACAGCCTCCTTGGAATGGAACCCGGGGAAATGAGCAGGGTCTTCGGCGAGTGGAACCAGGGGGTTCTCGATTCCTTCCTGATCGAGATCACCGCCGACATCCTTGGACAGGAGGACCCCGAGACCGGCCAACCGTTCGTTGACATTGTCCTCGATACGGCCGGGCAGAAGGGCACCGGAAAGTGGACCTCGGTCAACGCCCTGGACATGGGCATTGCCGCACCCTGCATCGCGGAGGCCGTGTTCGCACGCTGCATCAGTGCCATCAAGGAAGAGCGGGTCGCCGCCTCCGAGGTGATCACGGCTGAACTCCCCGCCTTCGAAGGCGACAAGGCCGCATTCGTACAGGCCATCCATGATGCCCTCTACTGCTCCAAGATCTGCTCCTACGCCCAGGGATTCCAACTCATGCGCGAGGCCCAGAATGAGTATGACTGGAAACTCGACTTCGGGCAGATTTCAATGATGTGGCGTGGCGGCTGTATCATCCGCGCCCGCTTCCTCCAGAAGATCTTCGAGGCCTACCAGGCCAACCCCGCGATAGCCAACCTCCTCCTCGATCCGTATTTCAAGAGCGAGATCGACCGCTGCCAGGCCAACTGGCGCAAGGTCGTGGCCACCGCCGCCCTGCACGGAGTTCCCGTTCCCACCTTCGCCTCCGCTCTTTCCTACTACGACAGCTACCGCAGCGCGCGCCTCCCCGCCAATCTCCTGCAGGGGCAACGCGATTTCTTTGGAGCCCACACCTACGAGCGCACCGATAAGCCGCGCGGCCATACCTTCCACATCGACTGGCCCGCTCCCGACCGGCCCCAGCTCCAGATCAATCCCTAGAACCTGCACCCGCCGCCTTGCCGGCCCGCGCGCTGATCAATCGTCAAGGGTGACCAGCGGATCGACATCTGCCTCGTAGTCCACTCCGGGCAGACCGAAGCCGAAGAGCTTCAGGAATTCCTCCTGATAGTTGTTGAAGTCCGTGATTTCCCGGAGGTTTTCACTCGTGACCCGGGGCCAGATCTCCCTCACTGCATCCTGGATTCCAGGCTCCATCTCCCAGTCATCAATACGGATGAGGCCCTTCTCATCAATCCGGGGCTCATTGCCATTGTAGAGGTGGGTCGCAAAGAGGCGCTGAATCTGCTCGATTGTTCCCTCGTGGTTGCCGTTCTCCTTCATCACCCGGTAGAGGATTGAAATGTAGAGGGGGACAACCGGAATGGCGGAGCTGGCCTGCGTGACCAAGGCCTTGTTGACCGAGACGTAGGCCCCTCCCCCACTCTCCCTGAGGCGCTCGTCAATGCGCCGGGCAGCCTCCCGGAGGTGAATTTTGGCACGGCCCATCGTTCCGTTCGTATAAAC
Organism: uncultured Roseibacillus sp.; assembly: GCA_963935445.1. Lineage (GTDB taxonomy): Bacteria > Verrucomicrobiota > Verrucomicrobiia > Verrucomicrobiales > Akkermansiaceae > Roseibacillus_B. The sequence continues at coordinate 8,897 of CAWWCX010000087.1, read as the reverse complement.
CGGCCAGGTCACGTCGGGGCCGATATAATCGTAGGCAACCGTCTTCGCCCCCGGCGCGAGCACCCCCGCTCCGGCAAGGGCCTGCATCCAGTAGTCCCAGTCCTCTCCCCCCATCACGGCAACCGTATCGGCGATTTCCTCCTCGGTCGCCGGTTCAATCGTCACCTCGCTCACGATTCCACGATCCGTATCGACTGTCTTAGCCGTGTAGTCCTGTCCGATCGGCTTGAGCGCCGACTTGTGCATCTTCCCGGTGCGGGGGTGCTCGCGCCGGGGCGAGGCCAGGCTGTAGACCACGAGGTCAACCTGCCCGAGATCGTCCGCAATTGCCTCCACCACCTCCTTCTTCATGCCGTCGGAAAAGGCGTCACCATTGAAGCTGCGCGCGTAGAGACCCTCTGCCCTTGCCGCGCGGTGAAAGGCGGCGGAATTGTACCATCCCGCAGTAGCGATCTTTTTCTCTGTCGGAGGACGCTCGAAGAAGACACCCATTGTCTTCGCACCACTTCCGAAGGCGGCCGTAATCCGCGAGGCCAGACCGTAACCAGTGGAGGATCCGATCACGAGGACGTTGGCAGGACCTCCCCCGATCGCTCCCTTGGACTTCACGTGTTCGATCTGTTCCTGGACGTGCGCGGCACAACCCGTGGGATGGGCCGTGAGACAGATGAACCCGCGCACTCTCGGCTTGATGATCATGACGCGGACTCTGTGAACGCCACCCGGGACGGTCGAGCAAAACCTTTCCGGGTCAGGGCTTTTTGATCTCCCGGCGCGGCCCTCTGAAAACAGTCCTGCTTCCCTTTTCTCCTGACTAGACAGGACGCCCCAGTCGGATCATACCGCTCGTGTGAAGCTCACTGACAAACGCGCGGTCGTCTTCGGCGGCACTTCCGGGATCGGAGCTGCCACTGTCACTGCACTCGAGGAGGCAGGGGCAACCGTCATCGCCGCAAGCCGCACGTCCTCGACGCACCCTGTCGACCTTCTCGACCGCGAGGCCCTCACCCGGTTCTTTGTCCAAAATGGTCCCTTCGACGTGCTCGTCAATTCCGCCGTGCCCTCCGGACGGGTGCAGGGGCCCTTTCCCGAACTCGACCTCGATGGGTTCCAGGCCACCTTCAACAAATTCTGGGGCTACCTCCACTCCGTGCGCCTCGGCCTGCAGCACCTGACCGAGCAGGCCTCCATCGTGCTGGTGAGCGGGTTTCCTGCCCGCAAGTGCAAGCCGGGTGCCTCCGCCATCTCCACGGTGGGCAATACGGTCGAAGGGTTCGTCCGTGCGATCGCTCCCGAGATCGCTCCAAGACGCATCAATGCCGTCTCCCCTGGCCTCATCGACACACCTCTCTTCCCCCAGGAGGGCGAAGAACGGAAGGAGTTCCTCCAGCGTGCGGTCCACACGCACGCGATCCCGAGGCCCGGACAAGCCGAAGAGGTCGCCAGCGCGATTCTCTTCCTGATCCAGAACGAATTCACTACCGGCACCGTGGTGGATGTCGATGGGGGGGCGCTCCTGCCATGAATCCCTCCTGTCAAAGAAGGCAATGGCTCCCCCGGTTTTCGATCGTGGGAGTCCTGCTCCTTGCGAGCGGCGTGCTCCCCGCTTCGCCGCAACCGGCCGATGTCGGACGGCAGATCTTCCTCGACACCGGGCTCTCCTCCCCGGCGGGGGTGGGCTGCGTTACCTGCCACAACCCCCGAACCGCCTTCGCCGATGCCCGACCGGTTTCCCCGGGAGCGGTCCCCGGGCGCACGGGAATACGCAATGCCCCCAGCCTGATGTATTCCGCCCTCATTCCTTCTCTGGATTACGAAGATCTTCTCATTCCGGGGGAGGGAGAAGTCGCTGTCTGGGAGGGTGGCCTCTTCCATGACGGCCGCGCACGGGACCAGTTCGAGCAGGTACAGGAACCCTTCTTCCACCCCGACGAAATGAACATCGCCGACGAAGCCACCCTGGCAGCGCGCCTTCGGCGGTCCCGGTATGCCTCCGAATTCAAGTCATGGACCGGAGAATCGGTATGGAAGCACGATGAGCAACTGGCCTACCACGCCTACCGGGCCCTCGTGGAGTTTCTCAAGGAGCCCCTCTTCCGCCCCTTTGACTCACGCCTCGACGATTACCTCGCGGGAAGGGAAGACGCCCTCAATGCGGCCGAGAAGCGGGGGCTGGAGGTCTACCGGGAAGGAGGCAAATGTGCAGACTGCCACTTCCTTGAGCCTGCCCCCTGGGGACGGGCCATCCTGAGCGACTTCGGCTATGACAACCTCGGCGTTCCCTCCCGGGGCAGGAAGGACCCCGGGCTCGGCGGGCATACCCGGAACCCCGGGGAACTGGGCATGTTCCGGGCCCCTTCCCTTCGTAACATTGCCCTCACCGCGCCCTACATGCACAACGGATCGCTCACCAGCCTGCAGGAAGTTGTCGAGTTCTACAACAAGCGGGATCTAGAACCCCAGCGCTGGGGCAGGACCGACTACCCCGGGACCGTCAATCACGAGGACCTAGGGAACCTTGGCCTGACCGACAAGCAGGTCACCGACCTCGTGGCCTTTCTCGAGAGCTTCACCGATCGCAGCCTTCTCCGGGATGCAGTCCGGAACCGGGGTCTCCTTCCTGAAGCCCCGGCCCACACTCCGGGCACGGCATCCCGCCAGCTGCACTTCCCTGACTGGACCCACCGGCTCCACCCTGCTCATTCTTCAGAGCGGAACCGCATGCCCTGAATTCTATCGCTGCACCCGCGCGTTACCGTTCCAGATGCTCCAGACCTGATCCTCGTCAGCAGGTTGGCCGTAGTCGGTAAGCAGGGTGGCGGCAAGCGCCCCGCTGGCCCAGCCGAACTGCGCACACTTCTCCCGCTCCCAGCCACGCAGTATACCGTAGAGCAGGCCACCAACGAAACCATCTCCGCCACCAATGCGATCGAGCACCCCGATTTCGCGGGGCTCAATCACGGTCCAGTCCTCACCATGTGCCACGATTCCACCCCACTCGTGGAGGTTCACGCTGACTACCTCCCGCAAGGTGGTGGCATAGACGGAGGCATTCGGAAACTGCTGCTTCACCCGGCTGATCATCTCCTTGAAGCTGTCGATCTTTTCCGCGATGCCCTCCCCTCCTGCTTCCGGACCCTGCACCCCGAGACACAACTGGAAATCCTCCTCGTTGCCCACAAGGACGTCCGAGAGCGTGCCGATCTCGTGGAAGGCCTCGCTGAGCTCCTGCTCCCGGCCCTTCCAGAAGGTGGCACGGTGATTGAGATCAAAGGAAATCTTCGTCCCGTGCTTCTTGGCAGCCCGGGCCACGTCGAGACAGAACTTCGTCGAATTGGGAGAAAGCGCCGCAATCAATCCAGACAGGTGCACAATCTGGGCACCCTCTTCCCCGAAGATGCGATCAAGGTCGAAGTCCTCCGCCTTGAGATCGCGGCCCACTTCACCCGCCCGGTCATTCCAGACCCGTGGTCCCCGGGAACCCGTGCCACTGTCCGCCATGTTGATCTGGTGCCGGTAGCCCCACGGACCACCCTGCTCGATATCCGGCCCTTCATAGTCCATGTGACGGCTGCCGAGGTTGTCCTTGATGAACCGCGACACCGGGCTCCCTTTCACAAAGGAGGTGAGAATCTTGACCGGCAGACCCAGATAGGAGGACACACTGCCAACGTTTGACTCCGCACTACTGGCAGTCAGGACGAAAGTGTCCGAACAGTGAAACGGCTGGCCGTTCACCGGAGTGAGGCGGGTTCCCATCGAGGTGGGAATCACCATGGCATACTTGCAGTCAGGCTTGAGGTCGATCATGGGTCTGGAACGGAGTGTTTTCCGTGCGCGCGGCAGGTAACAGCTTTCCCCGGATGGGGCAAGCTCCACGGCTCACCACCACTTGCGATCTACTTTCCGAACGGATGCTCCTTCAGCAATTCAGCCGGATTGTAGAAGATCGTCTGCCCGGCCGCCGCCTGCCGGACAGCCTTCACCTGCGCGGGAACGACCGTGCTTGCCTTGTTGCCAAAGGAATTCCGCACGTAGGTGAGCACATCGGCAATCTCCCGGTCATTAAGGAGTGCCTCGAAGGGCGTCATGGGCACCTGCCCCGGGTAGTCCCGGCCCTTGACCTCGATGGGGCCATGCAGCCCCTTCAGGGTGAGTTTGATGAGGCGTTCGGGATCGCCATTGACCCACTTGGTCTGGTCAAGCGGAGGAAAACCGGAGTCGGGCAGCCCCTTTCCGTTCTCCTGGTGGCATGTCCCGCAGTGAGCCTCCCGGGCATAGATCCCCGCTCCCCGCAGGAAGGACTTTGCCGCCGCACCTTCGAGGTGCGCCGGCACCTTCACCTCAGCAATCTCAGTCTGCACCCCGACGTCATTGAGGACACCAAAGGCGAATTCGTAGCTCTGCTTCATGTAGTTATCGATCCCCTTGCCCTCCGCAAGCTCGAGAACGGGGAGCCCCGAGGCCTTGTCGAGATGGGATGCCGCGCAGATCGCTTCCAGCCGCACACGACCATGGGAGTCGCCAGCAGCCTGAAGCAGGAGGTCGCGCTGATCGGCAATGCGGTGCCCATTGTAGCGGAGCACCCGCACGGCAGCGGCCCGGATGCGATGGTCCTCATGGTCGAGCAGGGAGCGCAAAAGGTCCTCGCTCACCCGGTCCGCACCCCAGGTCACCCAGAGCGCTTCCAGCTTGAGGCGGCCATCCTCCTGTTCCGCCGCCCAAGCCACCGCCGCAGCCGCCACCTCGTCGGCATCACGCTCGCGAAGCTCACGGCGCGTGCGATAGCGAGAACGTGCCTCGGGCAGATTCAGGTTCTCCAGCAGGTCCGCAATGGGTGCCCCGTCAATCCTGGCCGGCGTGACAAGCGGGCGCCCCGGATACGTCACACGATAGATGCGTCCATGCACATGGTCGCGATGCGGGTCGCGGGCATTGTGCTGCATGTGGCCGATGAGAACGTTGTGCCAGTCAATCACGTAAAGAGATCCATCGGGCGCGAATTCCAGGTCGGTGGGCCGGAAATTGCGGTCCTGCGATTCAAAGAGATTCTGGCGAAATTTCGTGGTGAAGCCCGTGCCATCCTCAAGAAGCTGGTGCTGCTTGCACCCGAGATAGCCAATCGCATTGCAAAGAAGGATATCCCCTTGGACCTCGTCGGGAAAGTGACGGCTGGAAACGAATTCGATCCCGGAGGTCGGCCGCACCTTGTTGGAGGTGAGGATGTCCGGGGCCTTCATGTTGTAACTGTAGCGGGCGCGCACCGTCCCGGGCGTCATCCACGTCACACTGGGGCCCGACGTGTGGAGGAAGAAATCCTGCCCGTAGTCGTCATAGGCAACCCCCCAGGGGTTCGGAATACTGAACTGGGAATGCCTCGTCAGGTGACGCCGTTGCGGGCTGTAGCGGAAGAATCCCCCATTGGTCCCACGCTGTGGACCGTAGGCCGTCTCCACATTGCTATGCAGGAACACTCCCTCGCACATGACGAAGGCCCCGGAAGGATCCGCACAGAAAGCGGAGATGGCGTGGTGCGTGTCATGGTCGTCGAACCCGCTCAGCATCACCTCATAGCCATCAGCCTTGTCGTCGCTGTCGGCATCGGTCAGGCGCACCAGGCTGCCACTCTGTGAAACGTAGACCCCGTCATGGGAGATCTCGAAGCCAATGGGAATGTGCAGGTTATCCGCAAAGACCGTCTGCTTGTCGGCCCTCCCGTCACCATCCGTATCCTCCAGAATGAGGAGCTTGTCGGTCGGCCTCGGATCCCCGATCCGGTAGTGCGGGTAACTGGGCATGGTCGCCACCCACAGCCGGCCCTTGTTGTCGAAGGCGATCTGCACGGGGTTGGCGAGATCCGGAAACAACTCCTCACTGGCAAAGAGCTCGATCCTGTAGCCATCGGCAGCCTTGAGCCTGGCCCCGGCTTCCGCTCCCTTGAGGTAATCGGGATCTCCGTTCTTGCCTCCGGGGCGGAAGTTGGTCTTCACCTCCGGGAGCTTGGAGGTCTTGGCATCCGCGGCCGCCAGATCAATCTCACCCCCCGCCAGCAGCCACCAGATCGCCCGGTCACGATTGGCCGTCATCTCGCGGGTCTTCTTCAGCTCGAAGGGGTAGTTGGCCGGGCCGAAGGGCCTGTAACGCCTCCCGTAAACGTGCACTCCATTGGGGATCTTGTAGTCATTGAGCCAGGCCCAGTTCTTCTCCATCACGGCCTCGTGCACCTGCTCGCGCTTCTCCTCCAGAGGAGCACTGGCCTTGAAAAGGCCATCCACGAGCACCGGAGCGAGCTTGCGATACCCCGAGCTGGTGAGAAGGGCCCCATCCACGGTGTACTCCTTCCCATCCCGGTAAATCTCACCGCCGCGGTCAAAGAGATCCATGAAGGGAACTCCGTTGGCCGCAGCCACATCCCGCATCGCGGCCGTATAGAGGGCAATATTGGCATTCTGGGCAACACCATCGGGAATCCCGTAGGTGGCGGACAGGTCCTGCAGCGGCATCGGCGAGACAAGGGCCACCTGGGGATTACTCACCCCGTTATACTTCTGTGCCCTGGTGTGCTTGAGAAAGGCCTCAAGCTCCCTCCTGAAACGCTCCAGGCCCGCTGGGCCATCAAACGAGGAATTGAATCCGAAGAAGGCAATGACGGTATCCGCCTCCAACCGGGCAAGCCACTGGTCAGGGGTTTCAAAATGTCCAGCCGGGCTGGAGTTTTTCTGAAATCGCTTGGCTACCAGCTCCTTGGCCCCCGGAAAGGCGAACTGCCCATCGTGATTACGGCCGGGATGGGGCCGGAATCCCGGCGTGTTTCCTTCATCGCACAGGTTGCGGATCACGATCTTCGACTTGGGAAATCGCAGGTAGAGCTCGGTCTCGAAGTAGCCGAAGTGATTCATGCGCGAGCCCAGGCCAGACCCGACCAGGGCGATACAGTCGCCCTCCTGCACCTCCAGCCGCTTGATCCCCGGGGCGGGGGGACTCTCAGCGAGAGCCGATGCTGGCAGAAGAACGGAGAGGAGAAACTGAGCGGGAATGAGGCGTCGTCTGGTCATCACTGCACGAAATTGCGGGTGCGGGAGAACTTGAACCGGTTCATCGCCCCTGCCCAGTCATTACGCGGGCAATCACCTGCAGTTAACAAATAGGTGCGGGCCAATCCTGACATCCCAGCCATCTCGGAGCTTTCTCCCCGCGCAAACCAGAGACCACCCACCAAGCCCCGGGCCCGCCCCAAGCCCGGAAATCAACGCCCTGGCCGCGACCGGGATCATCCCGCTGTTCGCTCAACCGCGAAAACCGCACAAACACTGCAGGAGGGAGCCTCTCCCTTTCTCGGTATTACCGAACAGCAACGGAACCGCTCTTCCTCGGAGAGATCCCGCGGACCTTCATTCTCCTGACCTGCAACTCGCTCATGAAAGTCCTGTTAGACGATTCGATTAAGGTTTGTTGATTACCTGCCTTGAAATTGTGCCCAACATCTAACAGCTCTGTCACGCTATTGAGGTTGTCATTAAGCGAGTCCGGACCGTCACCCTATCGTGCGCTCCCCTTTCGCGTAATTGAGGCTTGTTGGGGCGCAGGTCTTTCGGTGTAGATCCTGCGCGAAACATTCATGCGGGTTCACCGGCAACTCAGTACCGACACCCGCAAACAACACTCCCTCCCGGGAAGCACAAAACGAAGCTCACCAGACGGTAAACCATGGCTAAGAAAGCAACCAAGAAGGTAACGAAGAAGAAAACCGCACGTAAGCGCTCAAGCGATGTGGCAGCCGCAAAGGCACTGGCCTCCAGCGCTAAAAAGGCAATCATCCAACCCGATGCGGACGGCGAAATCGATGACGTCGAGGCCGTCAAGAGGCTGCACGATGCCCGCGACGCAGTGGTGGAGGAACTGCGCAAGACGATCGTGGGGATGGACCAGGTCATCGACGAGGTCCTGATCGCAATTTTCTCGCGCGGACACGGCCTGCTGGAGGGCGTTCCCGGACTGGCTAAAACCCTCCTCGTCAGCTCCATTGCGAAGACCCTCTCGTTGACCTTCAAGCGCATCCAGTTCACCCCTGACCTCATGCCCTCCGACATCACGGGCAGTGAACTCCTCCAGGACGATCCGGAGACGCGGGAGCGCAAGTTCACGTTCAGCAAGGGCCCGATCTTCTCCAACATTGTGCTGGCAGACGAGATCAACCGGACCCCGCCCAAGACTCAGGCAGCCCTCCTCGAGGCCATGCAGGAGAAAATCGTGTCCGCCGGTGGGGACGATTACGCCCTTGAACCACCCTTCTTCGTGCTGGCCACCCAGAACCCGCTCGAACAGGAGGGCACCTACGCTCTCCCGGAAGCACAGCTCGACCGCTTCATGTTCAAGATCAACGTGAGCTACCCCTCCGAGCAGGAAGAAATCGACATCATGCGCAGTGTCACCGGAAGCGGTGGCGCCGCCCTCGGGGAGGTTCTCGGCAGGGAGGACATCCTCGCTCTTCAGGATCTGGTGACCCGCGTCCCGGTGGCAGACCACATCTTCCAGTATGTCGCCGCCCTTGTGCGGGCCACCCGCCCGGGTGAGGAAAATGCTCCCGGATTCATCAAGGACTTTGTTTCCTGGGGCTGTGGACCGCGTGCCTGCCTCAACCTGATCACCGGGGCAAAAGCCCGCGCGATCCTGCGCGGACGCTTCAATGCCTCCCTGGAAGACGTGCAGGCCCTCGCCCTGCCCGTCCTGCGCCACCGCATGGGACTGAATTTTGCAGCCCAGTCTGAAGGCGTGGACTCTGACCACGTGATTGGACGCCTGCTCGAAGAGATTCCCAGCGACAAGGCTCTCTACGAAAAGGAAGCCCTCTCTCTTATACACATCTCCGAGCCCACGAGACCGTACTAGAGCTCGTA
>CAWWCX010000086.1:0-12483 GCA_963935445.1 uncultured Roseibacillus sp. | reverse complement strand
TAAAAGAACGCGCGGATTTCAAGCCAGTTGACGATGAGGGCAATTGTGGCGCAGATGAGCAGTGCGATGATTGCACGACTACGTCGGCGGAAGCAGAGAACGGTGAAGAAGAGGACGACGGGCAGGGAGAGGAGCACATAGAGAAAGCGGTAGCCGCTGAGATAATCAAGGGTGGCCGAGCGGGTGAAGAAGGGGGTCGTTGAGAGGGCGAGGAGGAGTCCCGTGAGGAGCACGGCGAGCGAAAACATGATGAGTCGGATAGCCTTCATGGTAAGAGAATAGCGAAGGTTTGTGAGCAGGGGCCGGGGGTGGTTCCGGGATGCCTGTCCTTGTGCCCATGATACTGCCAAATGACCAGACGAAGCAGAGATAAGGCGGGAACAGTCCGTGCGGTGACGGTTCCAGCAGGGGGGCGGGGTGCTTCAAGACGGCTCGGGAAAGCGGATCTGCCGTCAGTGGAAACGGCCGGGGCAGGCTACCAGCGCACCGCGGCGGCCGCCCAGGTAAGGCCGGCCCCGAAGGCGACGAGGACGATGTGGTCGCCGGGTCCGAACCGTCCGGCCCGATGCGCTTCATCCAGAGCGATCGCACAGGCTGCGGCCGAGGTGTTGCCGTACTTGTGCAGGTTTACGAAGACGCGTTCCTCGGGAATCTCGATACGCTTTGTGATGGCCTCGATGATGCGCAGGTTGGCTTGATGCGGAACAAGGAGTTTGATGTCGTCGGGGCCGAGACCGGAGCGCTCAATGACCAGGTTGGCGGAATCCCGCATGCGGGTGACGGCATGCTTGAAGACATCCTTGCCGATCATGGCAAGAGTAGCGAGACGGCGATCGGCATTCTCGATGGTGATTGGGCAGGCCGATCCTCCCCCGGGAATGTTGAGGAGGCGGGTCTGTTTGCCGTCGGTGCCGATGTCGGTGGCGAGAATCTCTCCTTCTCCCTCCCCGGCCTTCTTGAGGACCGCTGCCCCGGCTCCATCTCCAAAGAGTACGCAGGTGGAGCGATCATCCCAGTTGACAAACGCGGATAGCTTCTCGGCCCCAATGATCAGGGCGTTCTCGAAGGCCCCATCGGAGATGAGGCGCTTGGCGAGCTTCATTGCGTAGAGGAAGCCCGAGCAGGCGGCGGAAATGTCAAAGGCCACCGCTTGGTGAGCGCCGATGTCCTGTTGCACATAGCATGCGGTGGCAGGGGTGAGGGTATCGGGCGTGATGGTCGCCACGATGATGAGCTGGATTTCGGGGGCCTCAATGCCGGCCTGCTCAAGGGCCTGCCGGGAGGCGTGGGCTGCCATGTGGGAGGTGAACTCGTCTTCCGCAGCGATGCGGCGCTCCTTGATTCCGGTCCGGGTGGTGATCCACTCGTCCGAGGTTTCCACCATGGCCTCCAGATCGGAATTGGTCAGGACCTTGTCGGGAACGTAACTCCCTGTGCCCACGATCGCTACTGGCAACTGCAAGGCCGGGTCGCTCATTGTTGGAATTGAACGCCAGCTTTTAGATGCGGGCAAGTCTTGCGTCGGGAAAAACAACCTGCCGTCGGTTCGCCCGGGGAGAGGCTAGGCGATGGTCTTCATAGCCTCCACAATGTGTGGATTGACCTTATGCTCGATCGACTCGGTAGCGACGCGGATCGCGTTTTGAATTGCCAGCGCCGTCGAGGAACCGTGGGCAATGATACATACCCCGTTGACTCCCAGGAGTGGGCTGCCGCCGTAGTTTTCGTAGTTGAGGCGATCCTTGACGGCAGAGAATCCTCCCCTGGCCATGAGGGCTCCGGCCATCCGGGCGGGATTGGCTGTCATCGCTTCCTTGATCCACTTGGACATGGTCTTGGCTGTCGCCTCACAAGTCTTGAGGACGATGTTTCCGACAAAGCCGTCGCAGAGACAGACGTCCAGCTTCCGAAGAAAGAGGTCGTGGCTCTCTACGTTTCCACACCAGTCGAAGGAGGCTTTTCCGGAATCCACGTAGTCCTTGATGAGAGTGAAGCTTTCCTTGGTGAATTCCGTTCCCTTCTCATCCTCTTCTCCGTTGGACATGATGCCGACGCTGGGCTGTTTCACTCGAAGGACATGGCGTGCGAAGACCGCTCCCATGATGGCGTAGCAGAGGAGGTGCCCGGGGCGCGCCTCGGGGTTGGCGCCTGCGTCGAGGATGTTGCAGACACCGAAGTCATTGGGAATGGGAGAAGCGATCCCGGCACGAGCGACGCCTTCAAGCAGACGCAATTTAAGAGTGGCGGCCGTGACGGCAGCGCCGGTGTTGCCCGCGCTGATGACTGCCTCTGCCCGGCCTTCCTTGACGAGGTCGGTGGCTACAGAGATGGAGGAGTTTTTCTTCCGCCGGATGCCGGTGATGGCCGACTCTGACATGCCGATGACATCGGGGGCATGCACGATCTCCATCCGCGAGTCAGTGAGTTCGTGCTGACGGCACTCTCGCTCGAGGGTGGCCTTGTCTCCCACAAGGAAGAGCGACTCGATGCCGGGGTAGAGCGTGAGGGCGTCCCGGGCACCCATGATATTGACTCCGGGGGCATGGTCCCCACCCATGGCATCGAGGGCGATCTTCATGTCATGGAGCTCCAGAATCAGAATTCCGGATACCGGGGAGGTCCGGGTTCCGCCTTCCTCCGTTGAGCAGGGAGGCCCCTACATGACGTCCACATCGAGAACCTGACGCTCGCGGTAAAAGCCGCAGGAGGGGCAGGCGATGTGGCCAGGGACGCGGCTGCCGCACTCGGGGCAGGTTTGGAGCAGCGGTTTGCGCCAGCGATTGGCGCCGCGGCGCATGCGCTGCTTCATTTTTGACGTTCTGCGTTTGGGCACTGCCATGGCGGAATGGGGCGGTTGGGATTAAAACTGATTACTCGTCCGGCTTCTGGAGCGCATCGAGGGCAGACCAACGGCTGTCCCCCTGTGCGGCGGGCGAGTCGTCTACATCATCCCCTACGGGGTTGTCCACCGCTAAATATCGGGGGTCAATTTCGCAGGGAGCAGGGTCGTCTCCCTCGTCGCAGCGGGGATAGGGCGGAAATCCGAGGAGAACCTCCTCGCGGAGAGCATCGGTGGCATCAATTTCGCTCTGGGCCCCAATTTCGAAGGAAATTGCAGCCTCGGAGAGCTCGATCGTCTTCTTGAAGAGAGAAAGGGTGCGGACGCATTGGAATTCGAAAGGAACGCGGAGGCGGCCCTGGAGCAGGAGTTCGTCCCCAAAACGCTGGGCGTGGAGATGGAAGGAAAGCGGGCCGAGGGGCTTGGCATCGCCCTCCGGGAGCTCGAAGATGTCGGCCGGAAGCGCATCCTCGAAGACCTGGCCATCCTCCGGGAGCAGGGCGAGATCGATGACGAGGCGATTCATGGTGTGAATGTAGATTGAAACTTCGAGATGGACTATTGAAATAAGGGCTGTGGAGCGTATTCCCCCAAATGTTTTGCTCGGAGCCTACACCGAGGGAGTCTTTCCGATGGCGGAAGATGGAGAGATTCTATGGTTTTCGCCCCTTAAACGCGGGTTGATTCCGCTCGATGAGCGCTTTCACATTCCCCACGGACTGAAGCGCGTGCTCAAGAGGAGGCCATTCGAGGTTCGGCGCGACTCGGCCTTTCGCGAGGTGATCGAGGCCTGCGGGGCGCGTGAGGAGACCTGGATTGATGAGGTGATCATCGAGAGTTACGTGCATCTGCACGAGCTTGGTCTCGGTCACTCGGTGGAGTGCTGGGACGAGGACGGGTTACAGGGAGGGCTTTACGGGGTGGCACTGGGGCGGGCGTTTTTTGGTGAGTCGATGTTTTCAAGAAAGGCGGACGCAAGCAAGGTGGCGCTCGTCCATCTCGTGGAGTGGCTCCGCGAGGAGAATTACCTTCTCCTCGATACCCAGTGGATGACCGATCATCTGCGTCAGTTTGGAGGAGAGGAGGTGACCCGCGAAGATTACTTCAAGTATCTCGATGAGGCGCTAGAAGGAATTTACGAAGATCCGGTGCAGAACCTGCAAGATGGGCAGTCGCGGTCCTGAGTTCCTCAACGCGCCCGAAACCCCATGTTACGAGGACCGGTTGCATCCCTGCCGCTGTAGCGGTCTCAAAGTCGACCAGGGAGTCGCCAATGAACGCGATCTCGCCCGGGGGTTGATTCATGTGGCTTGCGATTCGGAGGGCGGTGCAGGGGTCGGGTTTCCGAGGGAGTGACTCCTGCTGACCCAGGATCATGGCCCAGGGAACCCAGTCGAAGAGAGCCTCCATGATCTCGACTGTGTAGCGGTGTGGCTTGTTGGAGCAGACGGCGAGGGGGAGTCCCTCGCGGTGAAGAGCGTCGAGCATGCTGCGAACACCCGGGTAAAGGCATGTGCCCTCAGGCCAGCACTCTGCGTAGGCGGGGAAGAAGTCCCGGTGCACTGCGTCCACCAGTGCGTCGGGCGGATTGCCGCCAATCCCGCGCTGGACCAGCATGCGGCTGCCATTGCCCACGCATTCCCGGACCCGTTCGAGTGACCGGGAGGGAAGGCCATGCAGGGCGAGTGCCTGGTTGAGCCCGGCTGCGATGCCCGGGAGCGAATCGACGAGGGTTCCGTCGAGATCGAAGATAGCGGCTCGGAGGGAAGGCACGCGGCGGCCCATAACAGGAGCCTACTGGTTTAGCAATGTGACCAGCGCCTCATCGCTGAAGGCCGCGGGGTCCTCGGCGGCCTGGGAAAGCATCTCCTCCTCGAGCAGAGTATCGAGCTGGGGTGCCTGCAGTTCGGCCATTGGGGCGGGAGCGGGCTCGGTTACAGCCGTCTGGCCTCGTTCATCTGAATCCACGGTAATGAGGATCGCGACGGTAACGGCGGCCAGGGAGCCAGCCAGAATGGGCTTGGGAGTGAGGAGTTGCTTCCACCAGGGCAGACTTCTTTCGCTGGCAAGGCGAACTTCCCGCATGACGTTGCGGGTAAAGAGCGCACCGGCCGCGCGGGGGGCGGCTCGGTCAACGAGATCCCAAACGGGGTCGTCTTCCACTACTCTGTCTTCATCAGGAGCTCTCATGAGGGATGGTTCTCCGCCGGAATAAACCCCGGAGAACACGGAATGTTGCGCGGATTGTGAGGAAAATTTGACATTTATCGGCCTGGTTCGTTGCCCCAGAGTTGGATGTGGAGGCGGTCGGAGTATCGGTAGCCCCTGCCGATGCAGCGGTCAGCGAGCCATTGGCGCCGGGTTTGAAGGGTCGCGGAATCCCGTCCCTCGGGCATGAGGATGATACGATCGGAAGCAAGCCCGAGCTGATCCTGCAGGGCGGTGACTTCGGCGAGGTCGGAGGGCGCCGCTACCACGAATTTGAACCAGGCTTTGGAAGAGGCGGCGAAAAAGGAGAGGGCGCTTTCAACCAGGCGAAGATCCGTGGGATTCCCCGAATTCTTGAGTTTTGGGGAGACATTGTACTGATCGACGAGATCATCGAGGTCCTCGTGGGGATGGATTGTACCATTGGTCTCAAGCTCAAAAGTCCACGCCGGGTCCCAGCTGCGGAGGATCTCAAGCACGTCGATGAATTCCTCCTGCTGGACGAGGGGCTCTCCGCCAGTGACGACGAGGCGGCGGCAGTCGTGCTCCCTGATGGCGCCAGCGACGTCGGCGGGGGTCATCTCGATCTGGAACCGCTCCCTGTTGAATTTCTCGTAGTCCGTGTCGGAGTCCTTTTCATGGGGCCACGGAGTGCCGGTCCAGTTCCAGGTATAGTCCGTGTCGCACCAGATGCAGTGAAGGTTGCACTGGGAGGCGCGCACGAAGACTGCGGGGACTCCAGCTGAGAGACCCTCTCCCTGCAGAGTGTGGAAGATTTCCGGGTGGCCGGTGGAGAGTTGGGCGATTTTCATGGAAGGTCCGGAATGGAACAGGGGGGGCAGGACCTGCTCATGGAAAGCAACCAGTCCGCTCCGACCATAGCAAGGAAGTTAGCTGCGATTCGGCAGGGGAAGGAGCGGCTAGCGGCTGCTCTCCTGGAGCAAGGAGCTCCACGGGCCGGCGACCGGGAGAGGAAGTTAATCTGGAACTTGAGGGGTTGAGCTCCCAGAATTCGGCCTCACCTTGAATCCATGAGCATTACCACGAAGCGCGGCGATGATGGAGAGACGGATCTCCTTTTCGGAAAGCGAATTTCCAAGGGTGCCGCCCGCGTGGAGGCGATTGGCTCCGTAGATGAGTTGAACGCAGCGCTTGGAATGGTGCGGGCGGAGGCGGATCCGGAGACGGAAGAGATCGTGGATGACCTGCAAGCCCTGCTGGTGGGCCTGATGGGGGAACTGGCGGTGATGCCCGAAGATGCGGAACGTTATGCACAGTCCGACTACCCATCCATCGGGGACGAGGAGGTAGGGCGGGTGGAACGCCTGGGTCGGGAGATTGAGAGTGCGGGAGTGAAGTTCGAGGGGTGGGCGAGGCCGGGAGCTAATGGAAATCAAACCGGGGCGCGCCTGGATGTGGCCCGGACGGTGTGCCGCCGGGTGGAACGACGGGTTCTCGAACTTGGCGACGGAGTCGGCAATCCAGCGATCCCCCTCTTTCTGAACCGGCTTTCAGATCTCCTCTGGCTTCTGGCCCGCCGGACGGAGAGCGGCGCCTGAGACGGCGGGGGAGGGGCCGCCTCAAGGAACCTGCGTGCGCAGGGAGGCGGGGTAGCCGGGGAGGTCAATGGCTACCGCCCGGGTCAGCTTGGCGCCTTCCACCTTGAAGATCGTGACCTGGCTGTCGGCGAGGTCACCGACAAAGAGGTGGCGTCCGTCCCGGCTGAAGCCAACCCCCTCGGGGAAGCGGCCCGTCTCCACCGTGTCGACGAGGGTGACCTTCTTGCCCTCTATCCTGAGAACTGCGATGGCTCCCTTCCTGTTGAAGAACCACTTGTTGGCAAATGGCGGGGCACTTCCCTGCAGGAGGGGGGCAACTGCCAGTGTTCCGTCCGGGCTGATGGCCAACCCTTCCGGGGCATCTCCCACCGTGACGTGATCGATGGTTCGTGGAGGGCTTGCCTCAAGGTCCACGACGCTCACGGTGTCGGCGTGCCCGTCGGGAAAACCGTTTTTGCCGTTGTTGGCGACGAGGGCAAGTTTGCCGTTGGGAGTGATCTGGACGTTGTAGGGCCAGCGTCCGACGGCGATATCCTGGTCCGGGTCATACGTCAGGTTATTGCCCTCGATCCCGACCACGGCCACGGCATGTTCGGCAAACTTGGTTACGAGAGCGCGCTGTCCGTCCGGCGAAACCGCGACCGCAGCAGCTTCTCCCTCGATGGAGACGGTGTGGGTATTCTCGATCTTGTTTCCGATTCGCAGGAGCGACACGGACTGCCCTTTCCTGTTTGCCACCACCACGGTTTTCCCGTCTGCGGAGATGCCCATGCCGGAGGGCTGGGCGTCCACGCTGACACTGCTGATTTGCCGGGGCTTCCCATCCTCGAGTTCGAGGACATGAATGCGTGAGTCCGGCTCGGCATCCCATCCGTCCCCGGTCTGTACCCAGTTGACCGAATTGGCTACCAGGGCGCGGGAGCCGTCCGGGGTGATCAGGAGGTTGGTGGGCGGCCCGAAGATGGAATTCCCGAGGGCGATCTTGGCTGTTTGCCGTGGTCGCAGGGGGTCCGCAATGTCCCACAGGATGACGAGGTCGCCCTTGGGCTTCACCTTGGTCACGCCTTCGAGGCGCAGCTCTACCTTGGAATCAATTCCAGCGATCATGAGTTCGGCCGCCATGCCAGGGGCTGGAGAGGAGAGCAGGCAGCAGATCGGCAGGAAGGTGGTTTTCAGCATGAAGGCAAGGAGGCTTGGGCAGGAGGGTGGTTTTCAGAGAATATCACCCGGAGAATAGGCAGCCGCATCGGGATGGCGCTCGGAGAGCTCGGCGACAGCCTCGGCGAAGGCATCGACCTGGCTGCGGGCGGCGCCAGTATTGGTCTGCCCGGACTCGAAGACGGCCTGCAGGTTGTCGCGGGAAAGCGGAATGCGTTCGTCCGCGGCGAGGCGGTCGAGAAGATCGTTCTGGGTCAGGGTGCCGTCCCGGAGTTCCCGCGCAACCGCGAGGGCATGCTCCTTGATTGCCTCGTGGGCGGTCTCCCGCCCCGCACCTTCCTTGACCGCGCCCATGAGGAAGGACGTGCTCAGGAGGAAGGGCATGTAGCGCTCGTTCTCCCTCGCGATCGTTCCCTCGAAAATCTGCATCTGACCGAGAATCGTGAGAAAGGTCTCGAAGAGGCCATCGGCCGCAAAGAAGGCGTCCGGAAGCATGACACGTCGCACCACGGAGCAGGAGACATCCCCCTCGTTCCACTGCTGGCCGCTCAAGCCGGCTCCCATGGCAAGGTAGCCCTTGAGAATGATGTGGAATCCGTTCACCCGTTCGCATGAGCGGGCATTCATCTTGTGCGGCATGGCGCTGGAACCAGTCTGGCCCTTGGCGAAGCCCTCAGAGGCTAGTTCGTGCCCGGCCATGAGCCGCAGGGTAGAGCACATCGAGGACGGGGCAGAGGTCAGTTCCGTGAGTGCGGAGACTACCCGCAGGTCAAGGGAGCGGGGATAGACCTGGCCGACACAGACCCAGTCGTTGGGAAGGCCGAGATGAGCGGCGACCTTGCCCTCGAGTTCATGGATGCGGGCGGGGTCGCCCTCGAAGAGGGAGAGCTGGTCCATCTGGGTGCCGACCGCACCCTTCAGGCCGCGCACCGGGTAATTCTCAAGGAGATGTTCGAAGCGCACGAAGGAATCGATGAGCTCCTCCCCGAACATGGCGAGGCGCTTGCCGAAGGTGGTTGGTTGTGCGGCGACGTTGTGAGTACGTCCAGCCATGACCACATCCCGCCAGTCCGATGCCCGCCGGGCCAGCGCTGCGAGGGTGGCGACAGCCTTTCGGTGGATGATCCGGAGCGAGGAGAAGACCTGGAGCTGTTCCACATTCTCAGTAAGATCGCGGGAGGTCATTCCCTTGTGGATTTCCTCGTGGCCTGCAAGTTCATTGAATTCCTCAATACGAGCTTTGACGTCGTGGCGTGAAATACGTTCCCGTGCGTCGATGGACTCGAGGTTTACCTGGTCCCGGACCTGTTCGTAGTCGGCGATGACCTCCTCCGCAATGGGCAGGCCCAATTCCCGTTGCGCTTTCATGACCGCTATCCAGAACTCCCGTTCGAGTACGATCCGGCCTTCTGCGGACCAGATCTCCTTGAGGGCGCTGGAGGCGTAGCGATCGGCGAGAACGTTGGGAATCATAGGGAGCTGAAGAGGTAGCGGAATGCGCCCCGGGTAGCAAGTGTCCCGGTGCCGGGGTCCGGCCTGCCCGGGGAGGCGCAGAAGGCAGGGACAAGGAGAATCCCCCCTGCCGGGTCATTACGGTTCGCTCTTTCTTGTGGCTAGCATGCCGCGAGGACATGGCCGAGCTGATCGATCAGTCTCTGGCGAAGAGGGGCGGCGCGCTCACAGAGGAGCCGCTGGGCGTGCTCGTATTCTTCCCGTCCCTTCCCGGTTTCCACCCTGATTGGCTGGTAGCCGAGGCTCGACAGGTCATACGGACTGGCACGCATGTCGACCTCGCGGGCCTGGATGGCGAGTTCGAAGCAGTCCCAGAGCAGGTCGCTCGCCACCCAGGGCATGGACTTGGCCGCCCACTTGTACAGGTCCATGTTGGTGTGAATGCATCCGGGTTGTTCATTATCCTCCCGGTTCCAGAGATTCGGTTGCAGGCGGTTGAGCGGCTGGGCCTCCGGAGCGAAAAACCGGAAGGCATCGAAATGGGTGCAGCAGAGCGGCCGCGACTCGACGAGAAGGTCGATTTCCTCCTGCGGCATGCGCAGGGGAACGGTCGCGCGGTGTCGCACGTTGGTTCCGCGGTAGACCATGGCCCACTCGTGCAGTCCGTGGCAGGCGAAGTTGGATGGGCGGGCCTGGGTGTTGCGAAGAAGGCGGAGGGTAAACTCGAGGCGCTGGCGTGCCTTTGGAGCGAGGAGAGCGGGGTCGGTGGTGCAGGAACCGTTGTCGAAGCGGTAATGCCGTGTGGGGAACAGGCACTGTGCCTCCGCGCAGTCTTCGAGGGCAATTCCGAAGCCCGGATGCCAGCGCTCCAGCTTGCCGAGGGACAGCCGGTAGTAGGTGTGGAGGAAGTCGTGGACGGGGTGCTGTTCACCCCGTGCCCTGCGCTCGCGGGTTGGCTGGGTCCAGGTGCTGACACGCGCACGATGAGTGGCAGCGGCCTGCAGCCAATCTGCCCGGGCGACTATCGACCGGGTGAGAATGCTCATTTCGGGGTGGCCTTCTCAAGAGTGATCAGGGCCTTTCCGAACTGCTCGCCGAGGTCGAGGTAGCCTGCGGTGTCGTAGTGCCAGGGATCCGAGTTCCCGTAGGAATCCGTGGAAGTCACGAGGGCCGCCCGGCCGTCCTTTTTGACGAAGGCAGCCTGTGCCTCGCGAACGGTGCTGCCGAACTTCCAAACTTTCCAATCCGTGATGCGGCCGATGACGATGGGAATCCCGGTATCCTGTCCCCTGCTGAGGTCCTTCCGGATGAGATGCATGAGTGTGGTGAGATTGGACTCGTAGCGCCTGGCCACGGCCTCGGTCTCGGCATCGCTCTCGCCCTGCATCCAGAAGATGCCACTGGGAATCAACTTGTCGGTCTCGCCATCGTCGTCGAGGTCGGTATCTGCGAAGGCCTGTTTCAGGGTAGCCTGGAAGTGATCATACTGGTTGATACCCCTGCCTTCGCCCTGGCCGCCGTCCCAGTCGGGATCCCACGCCCCGAAGCGTTTCTGCGCGGAGGCCCCGGCATCAATGGCGGTTCCGCCGCGCGAGTACTTGATAAAGGCGATATTGGCATCGGGGTAGTGTTTGCGAAGGGTGCGGGCCAGTGTCAGTTCTGCCCCGAAGCGGTCCGAGTAGGTGTGCTTCGAACCGTCCGACTTGAAATTGCGGCCGTGCCCGGGCTTGAGGGGTAGCCAGGCGCCCCGCCCGTCCGGTTTCCGGCCATCGAGCCCCATGTTGCCGTGGAAGATGTAGACTCCCTCGTAGGTATCGCTCCCCTTGAACTCGGCAGGCAATTCGGAGACTTTGCCGTAGCCATCCATATTGGACTGGCCACCGAGGTAGTAGAGCCTGAATTCCTTCGCGGCAGCTGGACCCGCGGCGGACATGCCCAGCATGGATATCAGGATGATGGTTCGCATGGCCGAGACTTTAGCGAGGTGGGGGGGACTGTCCATGTCCGTTCGCACGTCGCGTCCACCGCCTGAAATACTGCCTTCAGAGCGCCACCAGTCGTTCGCGATCGAAGAAGGCCTTCCGCCAGCGCGTGATGAGGACTTCGGAGAAGAGCCCCGCCTTCGAAAACGGATCATTGCGGACAAAGTTCTCTGCCGCCTCCCTCGACTCGAGATCGAGCAGGAGCACTCCGCCGTGGGCGCTGAGACCGTCATCTTCGAGCATTGCGCCGGCCGCGAGAAGAGAATCCCGGTGCCTGTCGAGGTAGGCTTTGTGTGCAGTCTGGTGGGCTTCGCGCACGTGTGCGTGGCCTGGCTTGTCCCTGGTGATGATGGCGAAGGGCATGGTCGCGGGGTGGTTGCTCGGTCTGTCCCGGGTTGTCAGAGGGGTGGAAGTTCGACCCCTATTTGTTCAAAGATTCCCCGCGGCGCTCCTCCCGGGACAGGATCGGGACGGATCTGCGCGAGTCCGTGTTCGCTGACCTGATAGTAAAAGTAGTGCTCCGGGATGGTGACCCTGCGACCTGTGGGCGGACAGGGGTCGAAGCCTGGAAAGGAGAGCGTGCCGGTGTGGGTGCCTCCCTGGCGCCACTTGACTCCAATCGTCCCGTCTGCGCTTTGCACGGGGGGGTCGTGGTCATAGGTCCAATCAGGGAATCCGCTATACAGGGCGCTCAGAAAGGCAAGGATATCGTCACGGCCCATCGTCCGGGCAGGGGTAATGAACTGTATCTCCTCCGCGAAACTTTTTCCGATCTTCTCGATGTCGTGCGTGCGCAAACCCTCCATGTAGAGCTCGAGGGCGACGGGTATTTCGGTAAGGTCATGCATGACGGAAGCAGTCAATTCACCTGATGCAGTTCCGCCTGCGTCCACGGGGTTTTTCTCCCGGAGACTGCGCTGCGGACCTTTCGCACGGTTTCCTCGGTAACTTCGCTGCCCCGGTTGCCCCAGGTGGCACGTGCGTAGGTGAGGACATCCGCGATTTCCCGGTCGGTGAGAAGAGTTTCGTGTCCGGGCATGACTCCGTTGTATTGCTGGCCACTGGCTTCGAGAGCTCCCTGGAGACCCTTCAGGACGATTTTGATGGATATCTCGGGTGGCCCGAGGAGCCGGCTGGAACCGACAAGGGGAGGGAAGGTCCTGGGCAGCCCCCTGCCATCGGGTTGGTGGCAGGCCACGCACGCGAGGTAGGCCTGCTCACCGCGTTTGGCCCTTGCAGAGCTGTCTCTTATACACATCTGACGCTGCCGACGATATGCAGTGTG
>CAWWCX010000085.1:0-12503 GCA_963935445.1 uncultured Roseibacillus sp. | reverse complement strand
ATCTAGTACGGTCTCGTGGGCTCGGAGATGTGTATAAGAGACAGGTACAGGATCCTTGCCAGGGAGTAGATGTCACTGCGGGGAGAGCGGTCCCCTCCTGCAAGCAGCTCGGGAGCAACATAGTCCCGGTTGTCTTCGCTGATGTCCCTCAGGGGGCCATTCCCAGGGCCGAGCCCGATCCTGAGTTTGAGGGAGGAATCGATATGAACGAGGCGCGGGGCGAGTCCCCCGTAGGCGAGCCCCTCCTGATGAGAGGGTGCGGCAAGCTCACAGAGCGCGATCGTGAGTTCGACCGCCTGTTCATGGTCGATGGGGCCAGAGCTGGCGGCATCGGCGAGGGTCGTGCCGGGGTCGGGTTGAGGTGCGGGCGATGGAGCGTCGGATTCCATGACAGGCAGGAACGTGCGGGGGCCTGCTCACCGGCCCGACGTTCCCAAGCGAGGGGAGAATAGGCATGCTCGGGCGCAGAGGGAAAGGAGGTTGTCCGGGCGGGTCAGTCACCCTCGGGAGCCGGGCTGGATTCACCCTCCGCTCCTTCCGCAGGGCTCTCCTCCTCCGGCTCTTCGGGAGCGAGAAGCTGCTGCACCTCGGCCTGGAGGGGCGCCACGTCGCGGAGAGGGATCTGGGGATCCTTCACGATAAAGACTTCCCCGGAATAGCGGTGCTGGTAGATGCGAAGGAGGCCGCTGCGGTTTTTCTGGGAGTCCGTCTCGATAAGGAGCTTTTTGCGCTCAAGCATGACCGCGAGGATGTAGCGGGTGTTTTCGGTATGGGCTTCGTCTTCCTCGACGAGGCGGATGAGGAGTGCCTCGGGATCGTCCTTCTCGACGATCTCGACCTTGGACTCCACCTCTGGTGGGCGATAGACTGAGCGCCAGAAGGAGAACGGTTGCGGCTCCTCTTCACCCCGGGTCTCCCAGGCCTCCTGAGAGAAGTCGAGCCGAAGGTAACCGTCCGATTCCGGGTCGGGGAAAAGGGCAGTGTAGAACGGTTGGCCCTCGCTAAAGGGCGTATCGGTCACTGAGCAGTGGTGGGCGCGGGACTTGATGTGCCACGAGTCGGCGAGGGGCATGGGCGGAGTGAAGGGGATGAGCCAGGGAAAGTGAAGTTGAAGCTGAGGCCGCCTCAATCTTCGCTGGCAAGGGGAGTATGTCTGAGAATGGTCTGGTAAATGGGGCGGCCCTGAAGGCGCCGCCATAGAAGAACAAGGGCAATCGCGGTGAAGAGGATATTGGTTGCCCAGGCCGCGAGGGCGGGGGGCAGGCGGCCGGCGTCCCCCAAGGAAAGGAAGGTTTGTGAGCAGAGGAGCATGGAACCGATGAGGAAGGCAGCGATAGCTACCCCGCCGGCGGTACCCCGGCGGCCGAAGACAATTCCCAGCGGCGCGGCGAGGAGGACAACGACAAGGCAGATCCACGGTTGAGCCCAGCGGTAGTGCCACTGGGTGAGATAGGATTGGCGAGGAGCCCATTCGTCGCCTTCATATTGTTGCAGCCAGCTCTTGAGTTCGGGGATGCCAAGGAACTCCTCCTGGAGTCCGGGGGTGACGATTTGCCAGGGCGTTTCTGGAAAATCGTGGATGAGGTAAGGGTCGGGCAGGTCGGTTCGGAATTTTTCCGCCGGAGTGCCATCCGGGAGGCGGGCACGCAGGTCGAGGAGGGTGGCTTCCTTGAATGACCAGGTGCCGCTTTCCGGGGACCAGGTTGCGGACTTGGCGTAAAGCACGGTCGTTGGTCCGTCCTCGTCCTTGCTGCGCACGACAACATTTCGGATCGGGTCCTCGGGGGTGTAATCGTAGGGGAAGCTGCCTACGAGCCATGACCGGTGGGCGATCCGGTCCGCACCGCGGTGGACGTAAAGAACGTTGCGGGCCTGGCTTTTTGAATCTGACTCGGCGAATTCGATGAGAGCTTCCCGGTAACCCTCTCCCCAGGGAGCCCAGTGATAATTCAGGAGGAGGCAGGTGACGCTGAGGAAGAGCCCAACCGCCCCGAGTGGAGCGATCACGCGGGCCACACTGCGGCCGGTCTGGATCATGGCGATGATCTCCCGGCTGTGGGAGAGCTTCCCGAGTGAGTAAAGGAGTCCGAGGAGAAGGGAGAACGGGATCAGGAGAACAAAAACGGGAGGGAGGGTGTTGAGGTAGTAGTGAACAAGGAATGCAACCGGGTTGCTGGCGCTCTGGAATTTATCGAGATTGTCGCTGGCATCGATCAGGAGATAGATCACGAGGAGTGCAAGCGAGCAGAGGCCCACAGCCTCGAGCATCAGGCGGGCCAGGTAGCGGTCAAGGGAGCTGGCAAATCCGTAGCAGAGGGCCCCGATGGCCGGGAGGAAACAGAGCAGGCCCAGCAGGAAGGGACGCAGTTGCAGTGTAGCGCGGTCGCTGTCTGGAAATCCGAGCAGGTGAATGTTCACCGCTTGGATCTCGCCCGGAACGAGAACGAGGGACACAGCGGCACCGAGAATCGCGAGAACGACGCAGGGAACGAACTTGGAAAGCGGTGAACGGATCGCTACTGGTTATTGGTTATTGGTTATTGGGGAGACTGAAGTTAAAACGGCAGGGAGGTCGAGAAGAGAGATGGGGAGAGATCGTATTCGCAGCGCACAAGGACGGGGGGAGGCCGCCGGGTTGGTATCGTGATTCTTCCGAGCGGTGAGGCAGGCGGTTCGTCGTTGGCGGTGGACATGCGCGAGGCCTTTTCGGGGGAGGGCCTTCTCGCGGGGTCGCCCGACTTTGAGTATCGGCCTCAGCAGCAGGAGATGGCTGAAGCGGTTGGGCGATCCCTCGAGCAGGAGTCCTCCTTGGTGGTGGAGGCTGGAACGGGTGTGGGTAAATCGCTGGCTTACCTTTTGCCTGCGATGTCCTACGGCTTGCAGATGGGGCGGAAGGCGGTCTTTTCGACCCATACCATCAACCTTCAGGAGCAACTCCTGAGGAAGGATCTGCCCTTGGTACGCAAGCTGATGGGACGGGGCTTCCATGCGGCTCTCCTGAAGGGGCGGAGTAATTATTTGTGCCCTGCCCGGCTGAAACGCGCCCGCATGAACAGTGGTGACTTGTTCAGTACCAGTGAGTCAGACGAATTGGAAGCGATCTGGAAGTGGTATGAAACTACTGAGGATGGTACTTTGAGTGACTTGGACTTTCAACCTTCTCCAAAAGTCTGGCAATTGGTCTGCAGCGAAGCGGAGATTTGCACGACCCGCTCTTGTGGTGCCCGGGGGGATTGTTTCTTTCAACAGGCTCGGAAGGAAGCAGCTGAGGCTGAAGCAGTTGTGGTTAACCACACGCTTTTTTTCTCCCTCTTGGACGTGGAAGCGTTGCTCGAGGAGAGCGGTTTTCTCTTTCCGAACGATTTCGTGGTTTTTGACGAGGCCCATACCCTCGAGAGCGTGGCTTCCAGCCAGCTTGGCCTGCGGTTGAGTCAAGCGGGCCTGCGTTTTGATCTCCAACGTCTCTATAACCCGCGCTCCAGGAAGGGGTTACTACGTTCTCTGGGGGCGAGTAAGGCCATGATTGGGGTCGAGCGCGCGCTCGCGGAGGCAGAGGAATTTTTTGCCGAAATCGGGCAAGCCGCTGAGTTAGGGGGCCGAGGACGTGAATATCGAGTCCGTGATCCTGAGATTGTCCCCAATACGTTGGCCGGGCCTTTACGCGAGCTTTGGACGGATCTCGAGGGAATCGCAGACGGCATCGAGAATGAGACGAGCCGAGCCGAGGTTCAGGAGGGAGCGCGCAGGCTCAGGGAGGCCCACGGGGCGCTCAAGGACTTTCTCGACCAGGAGGACGAGGGAAGTGTTTACTGGGTGGAAGCTGGAGGAATGGACCGGACCGCCTGCGTTTTACGGGCGGCGCCGATCAATGTGGCCGAACGCCTGCGGCCCATCCTGTTTGCAGAAGGTAAGACCGCGATTCTGACGAGTGCGACCCTGGGAACGGGGGGGGCCGATCTGGGCTACTTTCGGCGGCGCGTTGGTGCCGAGAGGGTGGAGGCGCGGCGGATAGGCAGCCCATTCAATTATCAGGAGCAAATGAAGATTTTCGTGGTGAAGGCCATGCCTGATCCGCAGGCGCCGCAATATGAGGAGGCTCTGGTCGAGTGGATCGAGCATTTCCTCCACCGGAGCGATGGGCGGGCCTTTGTATTGTTCACCAGTTATCGAGTGTTGCAGATGGCGGCCGATGCCTTGGAGGAGGTTTGTGAAGAACAGGGATGGCGTCTCCTCGTGCAGGGCCGGCGCTATCCGAGGCATCGCCTGCTGGAGGAATTCCGTCAGGACGAGCGGAGCGTGTTGCTCGGCACGGACAGCTTCTGGACGGGGGTCGATGTTCCAGGGAAGGCGCTGACCAACGTGATTGTGACCCGGTTGCCCTTCGCGGTCCCTGATCATCCGTTGACAGCGGCTCGACTCGAGCAGATCGAAGCGGAGGGAGGAAATCCCTTCATGGATTATTCGGTTCCTGAAGCAGTGCTCAAACTGCGCCAGGGGGTGGGGCGCCTGATTCGTTCGGCGCGGGATCGGGGAATCGTGGCTCTTCTCGACAACCGGGTAGTGACCCGCCGTTACGGAAGAGTCTTTCTCGGGGCCTTGCCGGAAGCGCCGGTGGAGATCATCGACCGGAAGATCGGGGACGGGTGATTTCGTGACCCGAGTTCAGGTGGACCCGTCCCGCATCCGAATTCAACCAATCCCTGAATACCTGAGCGCTTCCTTCAGCAAGCGGGCCGGCCATTGCCCGGGTGCGGTGGGGTGCTCCCCGAGAAATCCGTAGTTCAGGACGGAGCCGAGACTGGCTGCCAGAAGGCGGGATGACGGCCCGAGAGGGCCCATGCCCATCAGGGAAAGGGGGAGTGGACTCCCGGCGAAGGCCTCCGCCAGGCACTGAAGATCATCGGGATTTTCGAGGGAAAAGGCGCACTTGGCCACATCAGCTCCGGCCTCGGCCATGGCGGCAATGGTTTCCTGCAGCTCGGTGG
Organism: uncultured Roseibacillus sp.; assembly: GCA_963935445.1. Taxonomy (GTDB): domain Bacteria; phylum Verrucomicrobiota; class Verrucomicrobiia; order Verrucomicrobiales; family Akkermansiaceae; genus Roseibacillus_B. The sequence goes on along the minus strand of CAWWCX010000085.1, from coordinate 7,518 downwards.
GGGAAGGGCAACTACTGAAGTTGTGCCAGCTTGCGACGCGCAGTAGCTTACGTTGGCCGGCCTCCTGCCAGAGCCCCTCCAGATCGGGAAGTGAGCGAAGCTCGAGGTCCATAAGGGTGCCAAACGGCATGAATTTCTCGAGGAGCTCCGCCCGCCGGGAACTGGAATATCCGCGTAATCCTCCCTCATCCGGGTGACGAGCCGTGAGCAGGAGCGGGTGTGAGGTGCCTTGATTTTGGGCGAACCCGAGAACGGGCTCGACAGATTCGAAAGCATCGAGGCGCAGCTCGATGATGTCGCAATCCGCGTGGGAGAGGGCACCCTCAAGCGCCCTATGATCCCCCGCCGCCCCCACAACGAGGGGCTGGTGGCTTCGAATCGCTGCGGACAAATCCTCCATCGAGTGCTCCTGAACGAAGCCGTTGTGGGGTGATTGGTCTCCAGTTGCAAGAGAGCACTGTGCAAGTCACTGCCGTAACCTTGTAAATACGACGTAATCCCCAATTCCTTACCTAGAATTCTGCTCGCCAAAGGGGTTGGTCGTTTTTAGGTTCCCGCAATCAGACGCCCATCATGAAGTCTCCTACTGCCCTGTCTTGTTTTGTCCGCCTTTCCGTGGCCTTGGCCATGTGCTCGGCTGCTACCACCGCTCTCTCGCAGACGGTCGAGAAGATCGAAGCCTCTGACCCGACCTTCGATGAGCTGCAATCCCCAAGCGTGGGAGGCAACACCAGCAAGAAGTCCTGGAAGCCCAAGGACTGGCTCGAGGTTGAGGTAAAGGTGAAGCTTGAGCCCGGCCGGACGGCCCCTCGTGACGGGCATGTTGACCGGCTTACCGTGCGCTGGTATGTGGCGGTGGAAAACAAGATCGACCGGGCTGGTCAGAAATACTTCCTGATGGAGAAGGAAGTGACTCACGTCAATGTCCCGCTCGACGAGGATTTTTATCTCTCCTGTTACCTTTCCCCCGCCACGATCAAGCGCCTTACCGGAAGTGACCGGGCCGGCAAGAACTCGATCACCGCCGTTGGTGGTGAGATTTCCGTTGTGGGTGCGGCCGCGCCTGCTCGCTTTACGTCGCAGGGTAGTATCAGCAAGCCCTGGTGGCAGTCCCCGACCATGCAACGGACCAACAAGTATCCGTTGCTCAACAAGAATGAGACTCCGTTCAAGTTTCTCTGGTGGGACCGCTACCTTGAGATCGAAGCGGAGACCCGCTAGGCGATCGATTCCAATCTCCGGTGACTGCGGAGCGTGTTACCACGCTTGGCGCGCCAACAAACAAGAACCCTATTATAACTACGGGGCATCCCGTAAGTAACTCCTCCAATCACGATGGCTGACGCAGAGAGCACGATCGCACTGAGTATCGGATCACAGCGTATTTCGATGGCGGTCTTTGATCCCACCAAGGGTGGCGGACTGATTCTGAAATCCTATGGATCGCAGAGTATCCTCGCGGATCCCGCGCAGGAAATGACCCGCCTTCCCCAGATTACCCTGGCGGTCAAGGAGCTGGCCACGGCGTTGAAGGTGCAGAAGCAGAAGGTCCGCTACTCGATGTCGGGTCAGTCGGTTTTCACCCGCTTCATGAAATTGCCTCCCCTTGATGAGGACAATATCGACGAGCTGGTACAATTTGAAGCCCAGCAGCACGTTCCCTTTCCGATCGAGGAAGTGATCTGGGACTGGGCCATGCTGGACTCCACCGGGCCAGAGAAGGAAGTAGCCCTCGTGGCGATCAAGCGTGATGCGCTTACGGAAATCAACCAAACCGTGGCAGAGGCCGGGATTGGCACCCGGGAAGTGGATGCCGCCCCCATGGCGCTCTACAACGCCTTCCGCTACAATTATCCCGGTGAGGATGCGCCGGTTCTGCTCATGGACGTGGGAGCGAAGGCCACCAATCTGGTCTATGTGGAGGGCACCCGGCTCTTTACACGCAGTATCGCGGTCGGGGCGGCTTCCGTCACCACCGCGATCGCGAAGGAATACAACATCTCCTTCGCGGAAGCCGAGGGTCAGAAGGTGAGCAACGGGGTGGTTTCCCTGGGGGGCGGACACACCTCCCAGCTCGATGAGGCCACGGCCCAGCTCGCGACTGTCATCCGGAATGCCCTGAACCGACTGCCGGCGGAGGTGGCGCGCACTAACAATTACTACCGGAGCCAGCAGGAGGGCAGCGCCCCTGCCAAGGTCTACCTGGCTGGCGGCGGGGCCAATCTTCCCTACATGCCTGAGTTCCTCGAAGAGAAACTCAGGATTCCCATCGAGGTATTCAACCCGCTCCAGCGGGTCACGGTTGGCAAGGCGATCGATGTCGAGCAGATCGGGGCGGAAGCGCACATGCTCGGTGAACTTGTTGGTCTTGCCCTGCGCGGAGTTGACGAGGCGCCCATCAAGATTGACCTCGTGCCGGATGTGGTAGCTTCCGAGCGAGCTACCGCCCAGCGGAAACCCTTTCTCCTGGCAGCCGCGGTCATCATGATCGCAAGCTTTGCCATCTGGGCCCTGAGCAAGTCGACCCACGCGGTGACGGCCGAGGAGGAGGCCGGGAAGATGGATAGGGAAAAGAATATCCTCGCGGGCCCGGCGGGGAAGATTGACCGCCAGACCAAGCGGCAGGCTGACCTGCAGGCGCTCGGTGATTCTTATGCCGGGCAGCAAGCCATGCGGGTGAAGTGGATCGATCTACTTGGTGAGATCAAGGGCTACTTCAACAGTCAGGATGTCTGGATTACCGACTTTGAGCCGGTCGGAATGCATAAGGCTGGAGATGAAAAGTCTAGTCGCCCGCGCGCCCAGCAGAGCTTTGGGAACGCGAATTACGGGCAGAGTGCCCTCAATGACCTGAAGCGGTCGGGCGCACCGGCGCCTGTGTCCAGAGGTCGTGGGAGGGGCCGGAGCCAGGGGCCGTCCATTCCCGATCCGCCTGCGGATGCCATCAATGCAATCCGGATCACCGGTTTCTGGAAATCCGAGCCCGGGGCGGTGACCAAGATCGTGGAGAAAATCAAGGCGGACCAGGCTGGGGACGATGCGCTCTTCATCCTCAAGCGGAACCCTGCTGACATGAAGAGCGAGGATCTCACCACCGCGGAGATCCTGCCCGTCTACCAGAGCTCTATTTCAGATGCGAACAAGTTGGCGGAGCAGTTCGTCATGATCCTGCCCCTCAAAAACCCCATTTCAGTCAAGTAGCGCACGAGCGACCGCAATTTCAAACGAATCAAAGCCATGGGAGATTGGATTAAAAACAACAAGTTCGAGGCGCTCCTGCTCCTGGTCGTTATCCTGGTGGGACTTGGGGCCTACGTATACGGATCCGGCAAGGGGCGGGCTTACACGGAAGCAAAAGCGTCCTTCGATGAGCACGCTCAGTCGGTTACCCGCCTGAAAGGAAAGAAGCCCTTTCCGGATCAGGCCAAGGCAGCGGCTTTCGAGGAGCAGGTGGATGCATATGAGGAAGTGGTAAACGCCCTTGAAAACAAGATGGCAGCTTACCGCCCCGAGACCTTCGAGCAGATTCCGCCGCCGCGCTTCATTGAGAACCTGAACACGGCCCGGGCCGAAGTGGCCCGCGCTCTTGAGGCCCGCCGGGTCGAATATCCCGAAGACAAGTTCTACCTCGGGTTCGAGAGTTACACGGGAACCCTGCCCAAGGAGCCTGCCACTGCATATCTTGATTACCAGCTCACTGCACTAAAGGCTCTTTTTGAAACTGTGGCCGCTGCGCGTCCGAGTGCCCTGCTTAATGTTCACCGTCCCAAGTTGCCGGTGGAAGAGGGTAAGTCGATGGACGCGACCGAAGAGCCCGCCACCGGGCGGGGAGGTCGTCGGACGAGCAGGAAGCCGAAGGGGCCGTCCGCTCCCTACTATCGTCTGCCGGTGGAGGTGACGTTTCGCTCCACTGAACCGGTAGCCCGCCAGATTCTCTCTGACCTCGCGAGTCACAAGGACCACTACTTTGTCGTGCGAAGCATCCGCATCCAGAACGAGGAGCGGGACAATGCCCCGGAAAAGGACGAAGTCCAGTTCGATGCTCCCCCGGCCGCGGAGCCGGCCGGAGGGGAAGAGTTCGAGGAGTTTGAAGACTTCGAGGATGCTGACGATCCCGCTGCCCCGGCGGATCCCGAGGCGCCCGCTGAGCCGGCTTTTCCCGAGGAAGAGGACGAACCCGTGGCCGGAACCCGGGTTCTTGGTCAGGTCCTGGGGCGGGAGCAGATCTTCGTCCTTCTCGAGATAGACGTTCTTCTCTTCAAGCCCAAGGCCTCCGAGGAAGGGGAGGGGAGTTGATCGCCAGGCTGCGCCCGAAGCTGACCTGCACTCTACCTGTAAAGCACACCTACACCCACGATTAGAACAACCAACCGATAGATCCCATGGCAAATCTCTCTGAAAGCTACGACAAGGCGGTCCTCATTTTCTCCCTGGTGGTCGCACTGGGACTTGGAGCAATGGTCTTCCTCGCGAAGGGGAAGGTTGAGGAGGACTTTGCGGATCCGGCCAGTGGTGGCCGGGCCAGCGCTCCCGAGAATCCGAACGAGCAACTTTACCGGGACACCACTGAGAATGTTGGCGGTGATGTCGTGCTGGCGCCCCCGGTCAATGAGGACGGTCGCGAGATCGAGAACTTCGTGGGAACCCCGCTGTTCCTCGTGCAGGGACGGGAAGACCCGGTTGATCTTGGTGACTCGAGTTACCCCGAGGTGCATCCGCCCATTCCCAATCAGTGGTGGCTTGATAACCGAATTGATCCGGGCTGGTCGGACTCTCCGGACCGCGATGCCGACGGCGATGGATTCACCAACCTGGATGAGTTTACCGGCAAGACCGATCCCAATGATCCGAAGAGCTTTCCCGCCCTCATTGCAAAGTTGACCTGTGCGCGTCTTGAGAAGCGGGCCTTCCTGCTCAGCTATACCTCCGATACCACCGTGGGGGAAATCAAGGCTGACGACAAATTCAAGTTCAAGCTCGAGGAAGTGGTCGGGGGGCGCCGGGTCAACACGACCTCGGAATGGATCGAGCCGGGGAAAGGCAGCGACTCCAATGTCTTCGGGGAGGGAGGCGCCCAGTTGCGCTACGAGTTGAAGTCCGTCGAGCAGAAGGAGGAGGAGAATCCACGCAACGGGCTCGTTGAGAAATTCAACCTGGCCACCATCGAGGATGTGGGCGGTCCCAAGAAAGGGGACGTAATTGAGCTCAAGAAGGGGTCCCGCAACGGGAGAATTATCCGGGATTGGACTGCGGTCCTCGTTCTGGCCGCTGTCGGCGAGGAGGGTAACGAATTGAAGGTTGCTGAGCGCGAGTCGTTTGCCCTGCCCCTGGACCCAGATGCAGCCGAAAAGCCCTATACATTCGCGGGAGTCAGTGATGCTGGAGCTGCCATCATCGAGTGGAAAGTGGACGGAGAAACCAAAAACATGGAACTTACGCCCCTTGCGCCTGCAAATTAGGACCGATCAGTCAACCCTCGGTTCTTACTCTTTCTGCACTATCCCGGAGAAAAAAGCTTCACAAAGTAGCCTCAACCGTCAAGAACACGCCCTATCACACCATGCAATTAGCGACCCAATTTACCAATCGCACGGCTCGCACCCTTGCCCTTGCCCTCGGTCTCCTTAGTCTTGCTCCCACAGTTGTTTACTCTCAGGACGACTTGGCTCAGCGGGAAATCCAGCGCCGGGCTGAGAAAGTGCGACAAGCAGAAGAACTCCTCGATGCAGGCCGCAAGGCATACCAGGAGGGGGACTACGAGACCGCTGTTACAAATTACAATGAGGCCATCGGTGTTCTTCCAGGAGGATTCGCGACAGCGGACCGCCGCCGTGCGCTCGAGGCGCACCTCGCCGATGCCACCGTGGCTCTCTCGCAGCAATACCGGCGGCATGGTAAGTATGCCGATGCCCGCGAGAAGCTGAATCAGGTTCTCTCAATTGACCCCAACAACCAGAGGGCTCGCCAGGAAATTGAGTACCTGGATGATCCCATCCGGACCAACCCCGCCTTGGATTACACCCACACGACCAATGTCGACAAGGTGCGGCGTCATCTCTACACCGCTGAAGGGTTCAAGAATCTTGGTCTCTTTGACGACGCCATCCGCGAATACCAGAAGGCTCTGCGGATCGATCCTTACAACTCCGCTGCCCGCCGCGGGATGGAAGGCATCCATCAGCTCAAGTCGGACCATTACCGCACTGCCTATGACGAGGCACGTGCGAGGATGCTCGCCGAGGTAGATGCTGCATGGGAAATGTCAGTTCCTCCCCCCGTCGAGCTCGACAGTGCGACGGGTGGTCCTCGCCCTTCTCCGGTTGGCGTGACGATCGAGTTCAAGCTGAAGAACATGATCATACCGGTAGTGGACTTCGACGACACGACCGTGGAGGAGGCCATCGACTTCCTGCGGCAGCGTGCTCAGGAACTCGACAAGTGGGAGCTCGACCCGGTCAAGAAGGGGATCAACTTTGTGATCCGCAAGCCCCAGATCACTGGCGCGGCTGACGCCGAGCTCGATGTGGAAGGAGGCCTCGGCGCCATCGACCCTCGTTCGGCCCGGGTCAAGGAACTGAAGTTGCGCAACGTGCCCCTCTCCAATGTGCTGGACTACATCTGCCAGCAGGCCCGCCTCCGCTTCAAGATCGACGATCATGCGGTTACGCTCCTGCCCGTTGGTTCGGCCGAGGGAGAGGATATCCTGACGCGGAACTGGAAGGTGCCGCCTACCTTCCTCAACGACCTTGGCGGCCAGGGTGATGGAGACGGTGGAGAAGAACTTGATCCTTTTGCGGGAGACGACGGCGGACTTGGTAATCGCTCTCTGGCTCCCCGCCGTCCCCTCATGGAGATTCTCAAGGAGGCTGGGATCGACTTCCCTCCCGGATCCTCCGCTCAGTATATCCCGACGACCTCCACGCTTATCGTGAGCAACACTCCCCAGAACCTGGATCTCGTGGACCAGCTGGTGGAGACGATTCTCGGGGGCACCCCCAAGATGATCAAGATCGTCACCAAGTTCGTTGAAGTCTCTCAGGAGAACTCCGATGAGCTGAGCTTTGACTGGATCGTGACACCCTTCGGATTGGGAGGGGTTCTTTCCGATGAGTTGTTTGTTGGCGGCGGAGTGCTGGGCAACGGGCAGATTCGCACCGCAGCGGACTTCATCAGCCCGGTGGCGTTCACGAACATCCCCGGGATCCCGGCCGGTAACAATCAGGCGGTAAGCAACATCATGACCGCAGCCAACCGGAGTGGCGACACGGCGATCACCCGGAACAGCATTGACGCGGTGCTCAACAACCCTAACCGGAGCGCCCAGATCAATCGCCCGGCGCCCGGGATTCTCAGTCTTACCGGTCTCTTCAACAGCGGACAGCTTCAGATGATCATGCGCGGACTCGCCCAGAAGAAGGGCGTCGACATCATGACCGCCCCGAGTGTGACCGCTCGCCCGGGTCAGAAGGCTACCATCTGTCTCTTATACACATCTCCGAGCCCACGAGACCGTACTAG
>CAWWCX010000084.1:0-12558 GCA_963935445.1 uncultured Roseibacillus sp. | reverse complement strand
CACACTGCATATCGTCGGCAGCGTCAGATGTGTATAAGAGACAGGTCTACACCGTCCAACTGACTACCGATGGCGGAGGCTCCTGGTTCTCGATCGGTGAACTCACCTACGACCCAGTCGGCGGTGATATCGCCCCCGGTGGTGCGTTCACTCCCTGGCTCCGGCATGAGTATGAAATCTCCACCGACGGTGGTGCCCCCATCACCGCAAACGGCCTCCGCCTGATCTTGCCGGGCGCAGCCAACAACGTCGCGATCGATGAATTGGAGATCTACGGAATCCCTGAGCCGACCAGTTCAACCTTGCTCGGGCTCGGAATCCTCGGCTTCCTCCTGAGGCGAAAACGCTAGCGCCAGGCCGACAGACAAATCATTCCCAACGCGGTGTCGGCAGCCGGCACCGCGTTTTTAATGCTCCTGCCATGGTCCTCCGGCCGGCCCAGCCCGACGACATCACTGCCATCCGAGCCTTCATTTTCGAGCACGGGGTCAATGAGTGGAACTACCTCTGCGCGGAAGATCTCGATCCTCATCTCGCCGGCCTTGCGAATGGCCAGACCCTCGGCCTGATTGCCCTCGACGGCACTACCCTCGTTGGAATCGCAACCGGTGGAATCACCAACTCCTTCAATCGGTATGAATCTGCCGAGTCAGCGATCGTTCACGCCTCCGTCTCCGAGGTAGTTGTCGCTACGGACCGATGCGGTATGGGGCTCGGCTCTCGAATCCTTCAAGAATGTGCGGCCCGACTGCATGGCCATGGGGCAGAACACATCTATGCCGAACGTCACGAGGAGAATCTGGCCTCCGCCGGCATGATGCGAAAGGCGGGATTCGAGGTGCTTGACACCTTCCGCGACCCCGAGCGCCGTCCGACCGGAAGCCGCCGAACCTCCGTCTGCCGCCTCGACTACTCGCGGAGCGCTTCTCCCCGCTCGTAAACCGGGAGCCGCCTGGCGATCTCCCCGGCCGTCCGCTGATCGCCAGCTGCCCGCGCCACCTGTAATCCCCGGCGGGCAGTCGCTACCGCCTTCTGGAACAATCCATTTTCCGCCTGTGCTGCCGCCAAGGTATCAAGATAAGCTGCACTCTTCCCTCCGTCTTCCTCTACCAATCCCTGTGCCAGCTCCAGAGCCCGCACCCCATTGCGCAAGGACTCTTCCCGGCTGGTGGCGAGAAGCCACGCCAGGTTGTTTCGGCCCGGAACGTTCGCGGCATCAACCTTGAGCAGGGCCTCGAAGTAGTGGACCGCACCCGCATGGTTCCCAGCCGTGAGATCCAACGTCGCCAGCGCATTGAGAGCTGGCCCATAGCCTGGATGCAACTGGATTGCCTCAATCAGCCGAACCCGCGCCTCCTTCAGCTGCCTTAGTTGTTGATGACAGGCCGCCGCCGAGTAGCGGGCTGCCGGGTCATCGGGAACCAGCCCGATCAATACGATGAAGTGATCCAGCGCCTTCTGCCAATCTTTCCGCCGCGCATGAAGGTTTCCCAATCCTCGATGCACGCGTGCCGACAACGGCCGGTTAAGCTCTGCCTGCCCATAATAGTAAATGGCCAACTCCTCCGCCTGCAGGCTCTCCTGGTGCACCGCATGGTGAAAGTAGAGATTCGCATCGAGACGCGCAATCGTGCGTGCGATGGAGTCACCCACAAGCTGCGTTCCGGGCAACGGCGCAGACCGCCCCCACCGCTCGCCACGCGTCCCTGCGCTATGGGAGAGATCCCGCAGAAGATCGTCCACCGAGAGCGGCCCCTTGTAGATCACCGAAACGAAACCCGATCCATCGATGAGAAAACTCGAAGGCAAGGGCAGACGGCGCCGATGACCAACCGCATTATCGTGATGCCATTGCAGGCGACCAACCACCTGCTCACTCGCAACCGCGGAGACAAAAGGGAACTTCAGCTTCTTGATCGCCGCCGCAGCATTGGCTGCCGCCTTCCTCTTGTCAGAGCTATCGAGTGCATCCACCGAAAGCGCCACCACCTCAACACCAGCCGCCCGCAGCTCATTCTCCCGCTCCGCGATCTCGGCCAGCTCAACCAGGCACGGCGCACACCAACTCGCCCACAAATTGACCAGCACCGGTTTACCCGCCCCCAGCTGAACTGTGCGCCCACTGCCGTCGGCGACGGACAACTCCGGCCCCTTGAGCAACTGAACCATGGGGATTCGCGCAGTTCGACTTACCGGCACCAGCTCCTGTTCCGATGCCTTCAAGGCCAGGCCCCGCCTGCTCGAAACGGCCACCGCCACTCCCTTCCCCTGCTCCAGGAGAAAGCGCCCGCCCACCTTCACTCCACCGAACTCCTCGATGCTCCCCTTCCGATCCGGCCACCGCACGATCACCTTCTCAACCTCGCTCGTCTCACCCAGTCCAAAGTGTAACCCCATGCTCGATTGCGACACGAATCCCTCCCCCGCCCGCAGGCTTCGCCGCAGGGTTCCCTGAGCGGTCACCACCTCGACCCGGGCGCCGACCGCATCGCGATTGCATGCCGTGCCATTGCCCCGCAACCGCAAGCTCAAGAACTGCTGTCCTGCGCCCTCCGGCAGTTCATTTCGCATCAGGCGAAGCCGCGGTCCACTTCGATTTGCCACCCACAAGTCCAGGTCTCCGTCGTCATCCCAGTCGACGAGCGCAAGGGCTCGCGCATCATCCGGATAATCAAAGCCGCTCCCCGCCGAGACATCGGCAAAAGTGGGCCTCCGCCCTCCCGCACGATTCCCAAGGTTGAGAAAGACACAGTTCCGTTCGTGCCCGCTGAAGGAACGTCCCCGACTGATCATCGTGGCGAGATCACTGACCGGTCTCGGATTCTCTTGGGCATCCTGCGACACGACCTGCCGCCAGAAGAAACTTCACAAGTCCCCACTGTCTCCACTCGCCGTGATGTGGCCATTTGCCACGACCAGGTCTTCCCACCCATCATTGTTAAGATCCGCAAAGAGGGAACTCCAGGCCCAGCGCCCCAGAGTCACCCCCGCCTCCACACTTGTATCGGAAAAGCCACCTTCAAGATTTCGCAACAGGGTATTTCCCCTCGCAAAATGAAGATAACGCCGCCGCACGTCGCCCGTGATGCCACGCTTGAATCCCGATTGCCCCACAATGCGGTTACCCGCCGCCGAAAACATGTTCGCCACGTAGAGATCAAGCCGACCGTCCCGGTCATAGTCACCCCAGCTCACCGACATGCCCGAGGCGCTGTCCTCCACCCCGAGAAGGGCTGCCACATCCACGAACGTCCCTCCGTCGTTCCGGTAGAGATTATTACGTCCAAAGTCATTCGCCACGTAAAGATCCGGATCCCCATCCCCATCATAGTCCTCCCACGTTGCCGCCAGCGTCCAGCGGCGATTGTTGACGTTCAAGCCCGCTTCGGTGGTCACGTCCGTCAGTTTCACCGCCCCGTCCACGCCGGCCTCGTTCCGCAGGAGAACATTTCCCACCGAATTGTTCGCATCGTGATAAACAAATTGATCCGACCCGAAACCCACGGCCGTCGGAGCCGAATCCGCTGTCGTCGTATCAGGGGCGTAGCCCCCGACAAAAATGTCCACCCTCCCGTCCCGGTCATAGTCTGCCGCCGCCAGGGAAATCGTCGATTCCATCATTGGCACTACCTGGGCCACCTCGAATCGTTTCTGCTCGCGGTTGATTGCAACAACAACATGACCCAACACCGCCACCACCAGGTCGCGGTCCCCGTCATTATCCAGGTCCACCAGCAACGCACATCGCGAATCGTCAATCCAGTCGACCCCCCATTCCCTCGAGGCCTCGCGCGCAGTCCCATCGGCATTCTGCAGGTAGAGCCGGTTGGGCAAGCCGGGATGCTGGCACAAGTAGAGATCATCCAATCCGTCTCCATTCACATCGCCCAACGCCAACCCCGGAGTCCCCAAGCCGTTCAGCGAATTACGAAAGGGAAGCCGCTCATGCCAGTGATTCAGTCCATGCAGAAGTTGCTCCCGATAACTCTCGTTTTCGCCGAGCACCGACTCCGTACAGTCCACAAACAGCCGGCCACCCTCTAACGTGGTCCTTGCTCGCTCGAAGTGAGTCACCCGCAGATCCTTAAGCTTGGGCGCTCGCCCCTCTTCTCCGTCTTCCCACCGGGTCTTCCACCGTGCATGGACCTCTACCACCCCATCTCCCTGGTTCCACAAGTAGGAAACAATTTGCTCCGTTTCGAATTCACCCTTCTCCGAAGTCACCGCCACCACCTTGAAGTGCACCTCGCGGGCCACCGCCTTGAATTCCCCTTCATGAGCAAGGCCCTCACGTCCTCCAGTCCGCAGGGCAGCCTTGCTCCGGTCAAGCCGCATCACTTCATGATGCTCATCCTTGTAGACCTCCTCCAGAAACGGACCAAACCGGTCACCCTGATAGTCGTCGCTCACCAGATCAGCCAGGGCCACCTCGACCTCCTTGGCAGGAGCATCCCTGCGGAGAGCCCCGGCGATCTTCTTCAGCTGTTCCTTCACCGTGGCCGCCCGCACCTCGGTCTGCCAACCATCAGACGAGGGATTATCCACTTCCTGATCCCAATCGACCACCTTCCCGATCGGAACTTCCGCCTCCTCGATCCCGACCACCGGGAGTTCCTTCCGGACTCCTCCGCCCTCTCCATTCCTCTCCACCTCGACCCCGCTGTTCTCCTTATCACCACAGCCTCCAACCACCAGTATGCTGATCGTCAGAATCAATCGTCCTCGGTGGTTCGTTCTTTTCATTTTTTCGTACGCTGCGATTAAGGCCTGCGTGATTAATCCGGTCAATCTCCCGAATTCCGATCCTCTCTCACCGCGCCGCCAGTTCCTGAAGACCGGCATGGCCACCACGGGCGCAACCATTCTTGGCTTCCCTGCCATTGTGAGTGCACGCTCACCCAACTCCAGACTGAACCTTGCATGCATCGGCGTTGGAGGGCGCGGTATCTACAATACCGAACAAATGGCCCGGAAGGACAACATCGCCACCATTTGTGATGTCAATACCCAGAACCTTGCAGCCGCCCAGAAACGTTACCCAAAAGCCAGACCCTTCACCGACTTTCGTAAGCTCTACGATGCCGGCATCAACAACATCGACGGCGTGGTGGTTTCTGTCCCCGAACACACCCACGCCTTCGCCACCCTGCCCGCCCTTCTCGAAAAGAAACACGTCTTCTGCGAAAAACCTCTCACCCGCGACATCCACGAAAGCCGGCTCATTTCCAGAGCTGCCGCCATCGCCGGGGTGAAGACGCAAATGGGCATCAACATGCACGCCAAGGACAACTACCGGCGGGTGGTCGAACTGATCCGTTCTAATGCCATTGGTCCGGTTTCCGAAGTCCACGTCTGGGTCGACCGCGCCTGGGGATGGCAGTCCCCTGAGGATGCGGAAAAGTACCGCGACATCGCCTCCACCCAGGATCGGCCGAAGGGCTCAACTCCTCGCCCGGACCATCTCGACTGGGACCTCTGGATCGGCCCGGCTCCCATGCGCCCATTTCATGAGATCTACTTCCCCGGTCCCAAGTGGTACCGTTGGTGGGACTTCGGCAACGGCACCATGTCCGACCTTGGCAGCCACTGGCACGATCTCCCATTTTGGGCTCTCGAGCTCGATGCCCCACGGACCGTCAAGACCGATGGCCCGCCGCCTCATCCCGAGATTGCTCCAGCCTCCATGACCGCCACCTATGCCTACGGATCACGGGGGAACCTCCCTCCGGTGACCCTGACCTGGTATCAAGGCAATCGAAAACCCCGCATCTGGCACGAGAAGAAAATTCCCCAGTGGAAGTACGGCACCCTCTTCGTCGGCACCCAGGGCCGCATGATCCTCACCGAACACTCCGAACACCTCCTTCTCCCCGAAAAGGAATTCAAGGACTTCGAACCTCCACCCCAGACCATCCCGAACTCAATCGGTCACCACGCCGAATGGATCGAGGCATGCAAGGGAGGGGCCGAAACGACCTGCCCGTTCTCCTACTCCGGCCCCCTCACTGAAGCATGCCATCTCGGCAACGTCGCCTACCGGGCCGGCAGGAAGATCCAGTGGGATGCCGAACGCATGAAGATTCCCAACGCCCCAGAGGCCGAGCAATTCCTCAAGAGAACCTACCGCGAGGGCTGGAGCCTCGGCTGAAACGAAAACACCCCGTCCTTTACTCGAAGCAATCGAGGATCACCTTTCTGCTTCCAGCCGAGAGCTTGTCCATCGGATAGCGGTAGCTCTTGCCACGCATCTTCAGGGTAACCGCCTCGCCGTCGTAGTAGGTGACCTTCGCCACGATGATCTTTCCATCCGTATTGGAAAGACGTTGGACAGGCAGGTCTGCCAGTCTTTCCCAGCCAGTTCTATTCTTGGCCTGATAGGCGAGACTACGCTTGTATTTTTCCCGGTCCGCCTTCGACGGCACGGGGGCCTTCGTGCGTTTCCCTACCTTCCGAAAGGTAATGCCTCCGCTGCGCCCTCCAGACGCCGCACAACTCCCCCTCCGTCATCCAGCTTCCGCGGGGGGAATATACATGGGCGCCGCCAGAAGGCTGGCGAACAGCAGGCAGAGGAACTTCATGACCGTGAGGCTAGACCGTAATGTAGCCCGGATCAAGGGGAAGCTTTGAAAGAACAGGACGTTCAGGTGCGCGCCTTCGTCGCTCCCCCTCCATGAACGCAAATCCCCCCGCAGCCCCGGAAACCTTCCTCAGTCTCCCAGCTCCGGCACTGTCCAGGGGATCTTGCGCCCTTCGTGATCCGCCTGGACCTTCTTCACGAGATCGACCTCAAAGGGCGGGATTTCGTGTCCCCAGGCGAAGCGGAGATAGTTGGCGATCTGAGCGATGCGGTTGGGATCGGTGTGCCCCATCGCACTGATCGGCGCCATGACACCGGCCTGGTAGGTCTTTCCCTCCACTGGGCCCTGCAGCCCGTGAAGGAGAATCTTGAGAAGGCGCTCGGGAGCTCCCGTTACTCGCGGAGAGTTGACGAGCGGGGGCGCAAGCTTGAGGTCCGTGCCGGGAATGCGCTCTCCCTCCCCATTGACGCCGTGACAAGTCCGGCAACTGTTGAAGTAGATCGTCTCGCCGTGCCCGATGAGCCACTTCTGCTTGGAAGTGTAATTGTCCGGCAGCCGGAGGTCCAGGCGCCGTGACAGGTTGAGCCCTTCGAGCCAGCGGGAAGCGACCACCTGGTCCCCACCCCTGAAAAGCGAACCGTCCCGCATGGCCCGCGTCATCTCCGTGTCCCGGCCCCACAGCGAGGCCATTGCCGCAAGATAAACCCCCTGGTGACTGAGATGATTGCGCACGGCCGTTTCCATCCATGCGGTGGCCTGCGGCCCGGCAGACCAGCCAAGCGAAAGAATGAACTGCTTGGCCACCTCCGGATCCCGGTCTCCAGCCAGTGGCGCCAGTTGTTCGAGAAACTCCTCGTCCCCGGACTTGATCCGTGCCTCCCCCACCCGCAGCGCCGCTGCCCGCAGGCGTGGGTCCCGGTCCCGCAACGCATGCTCCAGAACACCGTTCGCCCTGCCCATTCCCTCCAGCGTCCAGAGAGCGTGCAGGCGGACCAGGGGGACGTGCTGATCAAATCTCACAATCGACTCCAGCAACGGGACAATGGCCTCACGGTCCTTGCGCAACAGGATCAGTTTCTGAGCCGTGTCCCGCCACCATCCGTTCCTGCTCTCGAAATGCCGGATCAACTCACTGGTGGATTCCTGTCCCATGGCAGGCAGGGTGGAAGGATGGTGGTCGCGATGGCGCACCCGCCAGATGCGTCCCCGCTGCCGGACATCCACGATCTTTGATTCCCGCGCAAACTCCCGTGCGCTACCATTGAACCAACCTGCGTCCTGGATGATTCCCCGCCCCATGTCGACCACGTACAGACAGCCATCCGGGCCAGTTGCGGTGTTGACCGGCCGGAAGAAGAAATCATGCGAACGAAGGAACTCCCTGTCTCCTTCTTCCACCTTCTTCAACGACAGCTTGCCATTCTCGTTCACGATACGGGCACGCCGCACGACATGCAGGGTGGGGTCGCAGACGAAATAGTTCCCTCGATACTCCTGCGGCAGGGCATCGCCACGGAACACCGACTGCCCACACGCCGAGGTCATCCGCTCCACCGGCCTGTTCACGCCTCCACGGTCGTCACGGTTCACCAGATTGGACACTTCCAGAAACTGGTGCCCATAGGGAAACCCCACCGAGGGCGGGAACCGCGGATGGCTGCCGGACGCTCGCTTGATGTGATCCCAATAGAGCCGGGGAACCTGAAGAGATTTCACCGGAGCACTGTTGTCCGAATAGTAGATTCGCCCCACATCATCACGATCGAGTCCCCACTGGGCCCAGTGTCCGGGATAGGACTCCTTCCGCCACGTCCCATCCGTGAAGCGGTAACGCTCCCGGGCGTAGCTGACGTAGATCCAGTTATCAAGATTCCAGATCAACCCGGAGTCCTGGTGCTCTACACTCTTCGTCCCACTCCCCTCCCTCCCCTTGAAAAGGAGTTTCTTCTCATCCGCCACTCCATCCCCATCCGTATCCCGATAGGACCACACCGAGGTGTTGTCGGTCTCCACCACTGCAATCCGGTCATCCAGGGGCAGGATCATGCGGGGAAGGTTCAGCCCATCTACAAAAACGGTAGCCCGGTCCATGATCCCGTCCCCATCGACATCCACGAGCTTCTTCACCCGGCCGTTCCTGAGCGTCTTGGTTCCGGTTCCTGCCTCGTCCTGCATGTAGCTCCTCATTTCGGCCACATACATGGCTCCATCCGCATCCCATACACAAAGCACGGGCTCCTCCACCATGGGCTCGCTGGCCACCGCCTCGATGACGAGATCCTCCGCGATCTCAAAGGCCTCGGTCGCTTCTGCGGGAGTCAGGGGAGCCAGCTCGTTTGCCTCCTTCCGATCCTTCCACCGCGTCCTGGTCACCCGCCCGGACTGCGTCGGCCAGCTCACCCTGCTGGGAGTCACGATCGATACTGCATCCTTCCGGGGAAACTCGGCTGGCACAGGCAAGGTCACCGTTCCCGTCGCCACAAATTCGACACTCCGCGCCAGGACGGTCTGAAACCCTACACAGTGGAGGCTGTCCCATTCCGTCTGTCGCTCCCAGAAATGGCCCATCGTGGTCACGACACAGCGCCCTTTCCCGTAGGTCGTCGCATAGGTGAGTGGCTCGTGATGCCCCGACCCCCGCGACTTGGGATCGGAATAGGCGCTGGAAAGGATCTCAAGGTGCTCTCCCGGCCCACGCAAATTGTGATAGAGCTCATCCTTCCCGTGCAACCACTCCACAGGCAGACCGCGCATGATCGGATGATCCGGCCTGCGAACAGTCACAAGGTAGGGGTGCTGCGATCCGTGCCCTGAGTTTTGCCCTTCACAGCAGAGGGTCGGTCCACCCGTGGTCGGATCACAAATGGTCGCCTGGGTCGCTCCCCCACGCGCCCCTCCATAACCCAGCCCGATGATTTCATTGAACTCCTTCCAGTCGCGGAAAGCATTATTGGCGGCATGTACGAGGACAAGCCCCCCACCCTGCCTGACGTAGTCCACAAAAGCCGCCTCCATGGGTTCGGGCCAACTGCGCCCATTGTAATTCAGCACCACCGCCCGGTAGGAGGCAAAATCAGGAAGCCATTTCTCCCACGCGTCCGCACCCTTCACCTGGGCCGCACGACGCTCCTTCTCAAAGGCTGCCCTGGCCGCCTCGTAGTCCGCAAGCGCAGTCGCTCCTCCCTCCTTCGGTTCCCGGGGTCTTGTCCGGTGCGCCTTCACTTCCGGCGCAGTGGAGACGTCGACCTCGAACCGTCCCGGAGCATCCAGGGCCGCCCGCAGGGCGGCAGTCGTCGCCCGCCAATCGTGATTATTCTGCCCATCGATGATGAGCACGGGAATCCTGTCGGCGGAAGCCACGGCGAGGGAGCAGGCCAACAGGACAATCGTGAATCGGAGCATCTCTTTTCGGCGTATCAAAAAAGGTGCGAGAGGCAAGTGATTCCATTGCCACGCAGCATTCAAGCCCCTGCCCGGGCCTCTCCCTCTGCTCCGGGGGAGCTTTCCGTCTTCCTGCCGGGCTGCGCAGGCGGTTGACGATCCTGGCTGCCAGCCAGAGGAACGCCGGCGACCCCGTTCTCCTTTGTTGCCGCACGAAGGGTATCCGTCCCACGGCCCGCAGGAACATGAAGACGTTCATGTCGGTACGAGAATCGTCTCATCGGACGCCACATTCCCCATGGCTATCTCCGGGAAAGAGGCGTAGGTTTGCGGAAGCCAATGAGCATGAGAACCAGCATCCTTCTATCCATCGCAGCGACCCTCATCCCGGTGGCTCAGGGCCAGGCAGAGGTTGAGTTCAATCGCGATATCCGCCCTATCCTCGCCGAAAACTGCTTCGCATGCCACGGCCCGGACCCCGGCACCCGCAAGGCCGACATGCGCCTCGATACCGAGGCCGGCTTCTTTGCCCAACGGGACGGCGCCCCGCCCGTGGTGGTCAAGGGAAAGCCCGGGGAGAGCGAACTCTACCTGCGCCTCGTCACCGAGGAGCGGGACGACCTCATGCCTCCGCCCAAGAGCCATAAGAAACTCACTCCCACGGAGATCACCCTGATCCGGGACTGGATCACGGCAGGAGCACCCTGGCAGGCTCACTGGTCGCTCCTCACCCCCGAACGACCCGCCGTCCCATCTCCAAGGGACGCGACCTGGGCCCGGACTCCGGTCGACCGCTTCCTGCTCACCAAGCTCGACGAACTCGGTCTCAAGCCGGCCCCCGATGCCAGCCCGCACGTCCTCGCGCGCCGGCTCGCCCTCGACCTCACGGGACTCCCGCCCGACCCCGAGGTGACCGCAGCCTACCTTTCGAAGCCCAGCGAGGAAAACTACCTCCAGCTGATCGACACCCTGCTGACCTCCCCGCGATATGGCGAGCACCGGGCCCGCTACTGGCTGGACGCCGCCCGCTACGGCGACACCCATGGGCTGCACTTTGACAACTACCGCGAAATCTATCCCTACCGCGACTGGGTCGTGAAAGCCTTCAACGAAAACCTCCCCTACGACCAGTTCACCCTCTGGCAACTCGCCGGCGACCTGCTGCCCGAACCCAGTCTCGACCAGCTCATCGCCACCGGGTTCCAGCGCTGCAACATCACCACCAACGAGGGCGGAACCATCGCGGAGGAAAACCTCGCCATCTACGCTGCTGATCGCGTGCAAACCTTCGGGTGGATCTACCTCGGCCTCACCACCAACTGCGCCCAGTGCCACGATCACAAGTTCGATCCCTTCACCACCAAGGACTATTACGCCATGGCGGCCTTCTTCCGCAACACCACCCAGGGGGCCATGGATGGAAATTCCGCTGATGGACGGGGCCCGGTCATCAAGGTCCCCTTCAATGAAGACCGGGAAAAACGCGAGAGCATCGACAGGAAGATCACGGAGGCCCAGGGCAAACTCGAGGACCGCCGCAAGGAGGCCCAGCCCGATTTCGAGAAGTGGGCCGCGACCGCCGACCCCGACCAACTGGCGGAGGCGCAGCCCCGTGAGGGACTCCTCGTACACGTCCCCCTCAACGAGGGACTGGGGGACAAGGTCAGGGGATCGGTCAACGGCGAGGAGAAGATCTTCAAGTCGAAGGGCTTCCTGACATGGGATCCCAAAGGCAAGATCGGCCCCGCGCCCCGCATCAAACGCGGCCGCACGTTCGATCTGGGGGATGTCGCCGACCTCAAGAGCGACCAGCCCTTCAGCTACGGGGCCTGGATCCGGTCAGAGCGCGGCATCAACGGCGCGGTCTTTGCCCGCATCGATGTGGCCAAGAAATTCCGCGGATGGGATCTCTGGCAGCAGGGCGCCCATTTCGGAGCGCACCTCGTCGACTCCTGGCCCGATAGCGCCCTCAAGATCGTCACCCAGAAGCCGGTTCTCAAGTTTGGCCAGTGGAACCACGTCTTCGTCACCTACGACGGGAGCGGAAAGGCCGAAGGCCTCCGCCTCTTTCACAACGGTGTTGAGCAACCGAAATCCGTGGAGACCGGAACACTCAAGGCCGGTGCCGACACCTCCTCCGAGACACCCCTTCGCATCGGCCAGCGCAGCACCAAGGAGTTCTTCGAGGACGGCTTTCTACAGGACATGCGTATCTACACACGCTCGCTCTCGGCCGGAGAGGTCAAGGCTCTGTCCGATTCCGGTCCGCTGCGTGCCATCCTCGCTACGGCAGCCGATGAGCGCACCGGAGAGCAGAACAAGGTCCTCTTCGAGAACTTCCTCTACACACGGGACAAACAGTTCTCCGCCCTCACGGAGGAGATTGCCCTCCTCAAGTCCCAGCGTGCCGGGCTCACCGGCAAAGCCGCTATCACGCACATCCAAAAGGAGAAGCCCGGCAAGGCCATGGCCAACATCCTCATGCGTGGCCAGTATGACAAAAAGGGTGAGCAGGTGGAGGCCAATACCCCGTCCGCCCTGCCACCCCTCCCGGAGCTGTCTCTTATACACATCTCCGAGCCCACGAGACCGTACTAGA
>CAWWCX010000083.1:0-12642 GCA_963935445.1 uncultured Roseibacillus sp. | reverse complement strand
ACACTGCATATCGTCGGCAGCGTCAGATGTGTATAAGAGACAGGCCGTGCGGATGTCGAGTGCTGTTCAGGTGTGGAGTGAGGATTATTCCGGGTTGCGCGGGGAGCAGGCCACCAGCATCACGGCATGGATCAAGCCGGAGCAGGTTGGTGACGGGTGGCAGTGCATCTACCGTAAGGAAGACGGTGACAACCGGCGGCTGGTGGCAATCGGCGCCGATGGTGGGGAGTGGGGCGTCTGGTGTGGTTTTAATATCGGGGGGAAGTATATCGAGTTTGTTGCGCCATGCCCGCGGGAGGCCTTCAGGGACGATCAGTGGCACCATGTTGCGGTCACGTTCGATGGCAGCAAACTGCGCACCTATCTCGACGGAATAAAAATCGGGGAGAAGGAACAGCCCGGGAAACTTGGCGGCACTGGAAGCGCCCGCGCCTATCTCGGTTCGAGCGGAGGGGCCCGAGAGCATTTTCAGGGTGGGCTTGACGAAGTGGCTGTCTACGGGACGGCCTTGAGCGACCGGCAGATTGCGAATGCGGTAAAGGGAATCCCGCAGGATAACTCCCCGGTTCCGGTTGGGCACTGGAAGTTTGAAAATACAGTGGATAACGAGGCTACGGTGCAGCATGAAGCCAGTCGGAACCGTTTGGTTATCGTGGGAGGAACGCTGGTTTCCGGCATGGACCGGTATGGCTATCTTGAGCAGGCCATTACTGTTCGCTGGCCACAGCACGATATCGGTTTCCGGAACCTCGGCTGGCCGGCCGATGATGTTTTCGGAACGGCGCGCAGCGAGTTCGGTTCCGCCCACAATACGCGCTCATGGCAACCCCCCAGGGGACAGGCCGGATATGGCTTTGCAAAGCTCAAGGGACAGCTGTCTGAGGCCCAGCCCTCCACCATCCTGGTGGGATATGGCGGGGAAGCTGCCTTTGCGGACAACGGCGAGAAAATGGCCCGGTTCGAGGCAGGCTACCGGGGAATGGTGGGAGAGTTGGAGCAGACCGGGGCCAAGCTTATCCTGCTCACGCCTATTCTGCAGAACGAGAGTGGTAAAGTCGTGTCCCGGGAGGAGGCCGCCGCGCGGAATGCCCGGCTGGGAAAGGCCGCGCGCTTTATCGTGGCGCTTGCCCGGGAGCGCGGGCATGACGCCGTCGACCTCGTGACGGAGAGCCCGTTCGGGAACGAGGTGAGCGCCTGCTACGAGAATGGAATGCATTTGAGTGAGCTGGGCTATCGCAAGCTGGCTGCCCACCTGAGCAAACGGTTCGGGATGGGAAGTAGTCCCGGGCGGGCAGCTCAAGTGGAAAACCACGAACGCACGAGGCTGGGGGTGCGCTATGACCTGACGAGAGACAGTTTGCCCACGCGGATGGAGGCGCCCGGGGAAGCAGGGCCACGTGGAAATCTGCGCGTCTGGATCGACGGGCAGGAGGTCAAAGTGGGTGCGGACAACGCCATTCTCTCCGGCCCGGACCACGAACAGTCTGAGAAGCTGCGTCAGGCCATCATCGAGAAAAACAAGCTGCACCGTTACAAGCTCAACCCGATCAACAAGGCCTACATCTTTCTCTTCCGGCGCCATGAGATGGGGCACCTGGCCTACGAGATGAAGGACTTTGATGAGCTCGTGAAGGGCAAGGAGCAGGCCATTGCAAAATTGCGCGTGCCGCATACGCGGCGCTATGAACATGAGGATCCGCGGGAGTGGAAGTCTCCCCGGGATTATCCCGACCACGAGGTCCCCAGGAACATTCCGGCCCCGGATGTGGCCGCGGAGTTGAAGGCCTTCAAGGTGGCGGACGGATTCAAGGTCAACCTCTGGGCCAGGAACCCGGTCATCTTCAATCCCATCAATCTGAACTGGGATCGCCGCAACCGGGCCTGGGTCTCCACGTCCTCGACCTATCCGCATATCAAGCCCGGGCGCATACCAAACGACCGGATTGTCATCCTGGAGGACACGGATCGTGATGGAGTGGCTGACAAGCATACGGTCTTCGCCGAGGGACTGACCGTTCCCCATTCCGTCATGCCGGTGGAAGGGGGCGCCTACGTGTGCAGCACCACCGAGGTCCTCTTCCTTGCTGATCACGACGGTGATGACCGTGCCGATGAGAAGCGCGTCCTGTTCTCCGGATTTGGTAACGCAGACGTGCACCACATGATTCACGGGCTGCGCTGGGCTCCCTGGGGAGATCTTTTCTTCACGCAGTCAATCTACATCAACAGCTTCGTGGAGACTGTCCACGGGCCGCGCCGACTGAACGGGAGTGGAGTGTGGCGCTTTCGGCCCGAGATTGAGCGACTGGATGTATATTCGCGGGGTCGCGTTAATCCGTGGGGGCACGCCTTGAACTATTATGGAAACAGCTTTGGCACAGATGGCGCCGGTGGACAGGGTCCGCACGACCTCTTTCCCGGCTCCGCCTTCGGAACGGCAGTAAATGCGCCCCGGGTGCTACGCGGACTGGTCCCGGGCAAGCCCAAGAACACGGGGGCGGAATTCATGACCGGCCGACACATTCCCTCCCGCTGGCATGGGAGCCTGCTCGGGAACGATTTCCGTGCCAACCGCACGGTGCGCTACTCGATTGAGGACCAGGGGAGTGGCTTCAAGTCCCAGGAGGTCGAGACCGTGCTTCATTCGAGTCACCGTTCCTACCGGCCGGTGGACATCAAGATGGGGCCGGACGGAGCTGTCTATATTGTCGATTGGTACAATCCCATCATTGACCACGGAGAGGTCGACTTTCACCACCCCCTGCGCGACAAGTCTCATGGACGAATCTGGCGCCTGACTGCGGTCGACCAGCCCCTGCTCGAATGGCCGGTCATTGCGGAAGCGACCGATAAGGAGCTCTTTGGACACCTTGCCTCGCCGGAGCAATACACCCGGACACAGGCAAATCGTGAACTGGTTCGGCGCAAGGTCTCCCGGAAGGCCATCGACGAGTGGGTCGAGACCCTCGATGAGGCCGCCCCGGCCTATGATCACCACCTGCTTGAGGGCCTCTGGCTGGCCATTGCGCTCAATGAGAAGCCGGATGGACTGGAAGTGCGTCCGCTGCGCTCGGCGGATGCCCGGATCCGGGCGGCGGCGGTGCGCGCGGTGGGGCGGACGAAGGCGGGATTGAGCCAGCTTGCGGTTGCGATACATGATGAGCATCCACGGGTGCGACTCGAGGCCGTGTGCGCCCTGCGGGGACTGGGCAGCAGGGAGGCTGCTGATATCGCTCTCGAAGCGCTGGACCACGACGTGGATCTTAACCTCGACTTTGCTCTGGAAATGACGGTGCGGGACACGCGTGACGCCTGGCTACCTGCCATGCAGGCGGGGCGGAAGGTCTTCGGCGGCGACGCCAGCCGACTGTCCTATGCCTTGAACAAGGTGAAGGATCCACGAGCGATCGAAGGCCTGGCAGAGGTGATTGCGAGGGGAGAGCTGCGGGGAGAAGCCCTCTCAAATGCGGTTACCACCGTGGCATCGCTCGGGACTGGGGAGCAGGTGGGCGCCCTCCTCCAGAAGGCCCAGGACCAGCCAGACTGGCTGCCGGCCATTGGACGGGGGGTTGCCTACAATCGCAATGAGCCTCCCCTGAAGAGCCGGGCCATGATGTTCCTGAATTCGGAGGCGGAAGCGGTGCGGATCGCCGCGGCGAGCCTGTGCGGGGCCTGGAAAGTGAAGGAGGCGGAAACGCTGCTGGTGAAGGGCGCGAGCGGGGCCCGGTCGGTGGTGGAGGCCCTCGCCATGAGCGGGGCCCTGGCCGAAATTGGGGCGGTAGGCCGGCTCGCGGAACTGGCTGGTGCCGGGAAGGCGCCTCTCCTGCGGGCCGCTGCGGTGGCAGCGTCGGCCCGGGTGGACCCGGCAGCTCATGGAGTCCGGGCAGCCGGGCTCCTTGCGAAACTCCGGGACGGGGCCCTTGCCCGGGTGGTCGTCGAGTCTTTCCTGAGCAGGCCCGAGGGCCCCGGGGTCCTCGCCACGGCCCTTGCGGAGGTGAAGCTGGCCGAGCCGGTGGCGCTGGCGGCGAGCCGGGCAGCCTCAGCCTCGGGGCAGAATGTCCCGGAACTTCTGACCGCCTTGAACAAGGCAGGCGGGCTCAAGGCGGTGGACACGAACATGAGTTCCGAGGATCGGCGGGGATTGATTGCGGACGCACAGGGCAGGGGCTCCGCGGTGCGCGGAGAGAGGATTTACCAGCGGGCCGCGATGGCCTGCACGACCTGCCACCTCGTCAATGGCAGGGGCGGGCGGCTTGGCCCCGACCTGAGCACAGTGGGTAGTTACATGACGCCCGGTTCGATCCTTGAATCGTTGTTGAATCCCAGTACGGATATCAAGCAGGGCTATGAGACGGTGATTGTGACCCGCAAGAACAAGACGATCGTGAGTGGATTGCTGCAGCGCAAGACGGATACGGCCGTCCTCGTGCGTGACCCTTCCGGAAAGGTGGTCTCGATCCCGGTTGCGGAGGTTGCCAAGATCGATACCAGTCCGGTTTCGCTCATGCCTCCGGGGTTGACCGCGTCCCTGCGGCGTGACGAGCTGGTCGATCTCATGAGTTATCTGACGACCCTGGGAGCGGGGCAGCGGACCGGACAGGAGGAGAAGCCATGAGCGAACCAAATGAACACCCGGGGAGCTACCAGGCAGCGGGCTATTGTCTTTTCCGCGATGTCCTGGATGCGCGGGAAGTCGCATCCCTGCGGACAGAACTGGCGGCGCTGGTGGCCGACATGCCCGAGACCATGGTGGTCTACAAGGATGGCGCTCACAAGGAGGTGCCCGCCCGGCCGGAGTACCTGACGGAGCCGCATGCGTCCCGGGCGAGCTGGCTCGAGCTGTGCCGTCATCCGCGCATACTCGATGCAGTGGAATCCGTGCTGGGGCCCGATCTGATCCTGATCATGTCGCATGTGATCTCCAAGCGCCCGGGGGATGGGTTGCCGGTGGCCTGGCATCAGGACAACACCTACTGGCACTCGGTGAAGGGAACGGAGGTGGGGACGGTCTGGCTTGCCCTCGACGATGCTGATCTCGCGAATGGCTGCATGCAGGTGATCCCCTGCACGCACGAGGGCTACCCGGAGATGGAAAAGGTATCCACGGGAGCAAACGATCTCCTGGGACTCACGGTGGAAGTCACCCGGGACATGGCAGAGGCCGCGGTGCCCCTTGAGATGCCCGCCGGCAGTCTCTCGATCCATGATTCCTATGTGCTGCACGGAAGTGAGCCGAACACCAGTGACCGCAGACGGGCGGCCTACACGATGCGCTATGCCAATGCACGGACGGTCACGGTGGATACCGGGGAGCACTGGGTCCCGGTCTACCTCGTGCGTGGAGAAGGGGGCGCGCAGGAGTCGAAGTATGTGGACATCCGCCCCGGGCGGCCCCTGCCGGGGGAAATGGTCTAGGTTCCTGCGGGAGACCCGGGTGGTGATCAGGGGAAATCAGGAAGGTTTGGCAGGATGGGCACCAAGGGGAAAGGGCGGGGAGCCATTTGCAGGCGGTTGAAGGAGACCCGCAGCCGTGCGAAATAACGGGTTTCGGTAACGGGCCATTCGATCACGCGCACCTGGAAGCCATCGACTGGGGGGCGATAGTCATGAAGGGAGTCCGAGGCGCCTCTTGGCGGAACATCTGACCAGTTCTCCAGATCCCGGGAGAACTCCACCACGTAGTTGAGGCCGCGTTCCAGCGCATCGAGACGCTGGGGAAAGTGCATGGTGACCACCCCATTGGAGACTTCCAGAAGCTCCCGTGTGTAGGTGTTGAGAGGAATCCCTCCGAGGGCATATTCAATCAGGTTGGACAGGCCGTCGCCATCGGGGTCCGCGTCCCAACCCCACAGGGTCGGCTCCAGCCAGGGGTTGGCAAGGTCTTCAGCACCGAAGTGTTCTGCGCGCCAGGCATCCGCGAGTCCTCGCCCGACATTCAGGTTGATCTCCGGCCTCCCGACCCAGACGGCATGGAGTTCGAAGACTTCGTCAACGTCATGATCGGCCAGATAGGCGACGGTGGAGTCGTCCTGACTGAGCTGGAATCCCAGAATCTCGGCGCCTGCCCGCAGGGGAGCATTGATTCTTGTAGATGGTCCTCCCCAGATGGGGACGCTGTAAATCTCATCTACGTTGTTGGTATCCTGGTCAGCCAGGTAAATCACCCTGGTGCCATCCGCGGTGATGAGGGATTCAAATACGTCTCCGAGCTCAACGAGGGGGGAGTTCAGCTTGGTGGAAACGCCGCCATGGATGGGCGTGCTGTATAATTCGATCATGGCGGGGGTATCCCGGTCGGACCGGTAAACCACGGTAGAGCTGTCGGGGCTGATCTTGAAGAGGGAGTACACGTGGCTGTTGCGGAGGAAGGACTCGTTGAGCTTCGTGCTTTGACCTCCCCCCAGTGGCACGCTGTAGAGACCGAAGACCCCGCGCTCGGTCTGGTCTGCCCGATACACGACGGTGGAACTGTCCGGGCTGATCTCGAAATCCAGTACTTCCCCGCCCGGGAAGAGCTCCCTGGCATTGAGCCGGGTGGAGGGCCCGCCGTCGATGGACACGCTGAAGACTTCGGGAAGAATGATGTCGTTCAGGTAGACCACCGACTGACTATCAGGGCTGACTTGGAAATCGGTGACGCCGGTGCCGACCCCAAGAGCGTTTTCGCTCAGCATGCGGGAAGCCCCCCCCTCGAGCGAAACCCTGTAGAGATCGAAGTAGTCCTCGTCCCGGTGATTCGTCGTATAAACGACGGTGGAATTGTCCGGGCTGATCCGGAGTTGGCCGACAAGGCGGCCCTCCGCAAACGGGTGGGAGATCCTCTGGGGAATGCCGCCCCGGATGGGAACGCGGAACAGGCCATATGAATCAAGGCGGGCACTTCGATCAGCGACGAAGACAACGGTGGAACCGTCCGGGCTGATCTGGAAATCGAACCCGAGACGGATGGGAGGCAGTCCGTGACTGAGCAAGGTGGACTGACCGCCACTGACGGGCGCGCTGTAGAGTTCCCAGTTCCCGTCCCCATCCGGATCCGCGGTGTAAACGACGGTGGAGCCATCCGGGCTGACGAGGTGAAACCATGTCTGCCCCCCCCTCGCGAGCGGGGTGTTCAGCCTGGTGGAGCCCGCCCCGCTCAGCGCCGCACTGTAAAGTTCATGGACGCCCCGGGTGTCCTGATCGGCAGTATAGAGGACGTTCGTTCCATCCGGACTGAAATAAAACCAATCCACGTCACCCCCGGGTGCCAGCGGGCCATTGAGTTTCTGGTATGGGGAGCCTTGGGCCGACAGGCTGCTCGGGAGAACGGTGATGAGACTGGCGAGGAGGACAGGCTGGAAGTGCTTCACGGTGGCTTCTGGAAATGTGGTTACCTTCGTCCCACCGTGAGGGACGGAGCAGATTTTCAGGTATTTTCGGAAGAGGCTGGCCCCGTTCCCGTCTTTCGAGGGTGCCATGGTCCGGGTTAGCCCCTCTTCCTTACCGCGAACGCGACTTCGTCCGGAGCGGTTGCCCCGGACGAAGTGGCCCGGGTGGGCACCGTTGCCGGGCCGGGTGGAAAGCTTCTCAGGAAGAGCCTTTGAGGCCTCCCTCCTTCATGAAGGTCAAAGCAGCAAAAGGGTGACGAAGGAGGCCCGGAGCCGGATGAAGATGCGGTCGTGGGCGATATTCCAATGCCGGACGCTCTGCTGGAAGCCGGGGATGGTGGGGTTGTAGGTAGTGGAGCTCTCGAGGATCGGGGCGGAGGAGGGAATCGGGTTCCAGTTTTCCATGTCGGTGGAATACTCCAGTTCGTATTCGAGGCCACGCATCCCGGCATCGGTGCGCTCCGGGAAACGGACCACCGCCAGGCCTCCTTCGATGTTCAGCTCGGCTCCCATGTAGCTGCCATCGGCGAACTGGAGGGAGGCCTCATGCGGATCACCGTCGAGGGCGTATTCCATGAGGTTGACCAGGCCGTCCCCGTCAGGATCGGCGTTCCAGCCCCAGAGGGAAGCCCTCTTCCACGGATTGGCGAGCTGCCGGAGACTGAAGTGTTCCTGCTGCCAGATCTCGGCCAGACCACTTCCCATGAAGGGCCCGCCCTCTTCCCCCCCGACCCAGACAGCATACAGCTCATACACGCTGTCGGTGTCCTGGTCCGCAAGGTAGACGACCGTGCTGCTGTCCGGAGTGATGTAGTAGGGAGCCGTAAGGGTGAGAGTGAAGGAGGCCACATCGCCTCCGCTGACGAGGGAGGGGTTGAGCTGGGTGGCAAATCCTCCGCTGAGACGGATGTGATAAATCTGGTGAACCTCGTTGTCATCCTGATCCGCGGTGTAAATGACACTCGATCCATCGGGAGTGATCTGGAAGGAGGTGACGTCCCCGCCGGCAACGAGGGACTTGCTGAGCTTGCTGTCGGCACCGCCGGTGAGGGAGACCTTGTAAAGTTCGTAGACCTCCTCGGTATCCTGGTCCGCACGGTAGACCACGGTGGAGGAATCTCCGCTGATTGCAAATTGGCGTACCTCTCCGCCGGCGGTGAGACTGCCGTTCAGGCGCTCCTGTGATCCTCCCTCGACAGGCACGGCATAGATTTCGTCGATGTCGTTGGTGTCACCGTCGGAAAGGTAAACAACCGTGCTGCTGTCCGGACTGATCGCAAACCTCCGCACGTCGCTGATGGCTAAGGGGGTCCGGGGGGTAAACAGGCGACTGTTGAGACGGGTCGGAGTGCCTCCCGCGAAGGGCACACTGTAGAGATCAGTGGAAAAGGCCTCCTTGATGTAGACGACCTGCGCGCCATCGGGGGAGATTTCAAAGGACTCGACTCCGTCTCCGATGGGAACGGGGCTCCCGCTGATGAGGGTGGAGATCCCTCCCTCCGCTGAGACACTGTAGAGTGCGGGGACGTTCTCGAGGTCCGCATCCGCGCGGTAGATCACGCTGGAACCATCCGGGCTGATCCGGAAGTCCTCGATTTGCCGACCTTCGTCGAGGGGGGGCACCACCGTGGAGACAAGTCCTCCGGTAAGAGAGGTCCGAAAGAGAGCGTCGGTCTCGGCTGAGGGGTCGAGGTCCGCGACGAAGAAGACGGAGAGTCCATCCGGGCTGATATCGAAGCGGCCCACGCTCTCGGACCCGAAGAGATCGAGGTCCGGGTGCACCTTGGTAGAGGCTCCTCCCTCAATGGACACGCTGTAGAGTTCGTAGAGGTCATCGGTGTCGTGGTCGGCAACGTAGACCACGGTGGAGCTGTCGGGGCTGATTTCGAAGTGGTAGATATCCGCATCCGGCCCCAGCGTGTCATTGAGCTTGATGACCTTTCCACTTGCGAGGTTGGCGCAGTAGAGCTCGAAGACGCTGTCGGTATCCTGGTCGGCAATGTAGACCACGTTCTGACTGTTGGGAGTGGGCTGGGAGAGCAGAACGTTCCCGCCGCTGACAAGGGTATCACTGATTTGCTGGCGGTAGCCGGTGGGAAGGTCGAGGGATGTGGGAATCGCGAGGGCCGGGCTGGCACTGAGGATGAGAGCGAGCGCGGAAGAGCGGTGGCAGGTCTGTGGTTTCACGGTTTGTGCAGGTAGTGTGGTTACCTGTCTTCAACCGTGCGAAATGGGGGAGATTTCCAGATTTTGCGCGTTTCGCCGGCCTGCGTGCCTCAACGGCTTCGTGAGCAATGACAATGCCGGGAATGCGGCAGGCTGGCCGCGATGGCAATGGGCACGGCCTGTCCAGTCTGCCTGACTTTATGGATGGGTGCAATTTCACCGCCGCCGGCAGTGTGGGCGCTCTCCTGGAGGGCAGCAACCCGGCCCCGGGAAGAATAACGAGGGATCTCACGGGCTGGTCTGGTGTGCCTCAGGCAAAATGATGCGCTTGCCTGCGGGACTAGTTTCGGAGTGATCGGCATTACCGCGTCACGCGGGCAACGGCATCCTGAGGTCATCCATGTTGGAAACGCTTGTGAGCCGCCCGGGCGGCACCATGTTTCTTTTGAGGCCGGGTACCAGCTTCCCAGCTGCCGTTATCCCGATTGGTGCTTCACGGCGGTGCCGACCGATGGCCGATGGCCGACGATTCCCGTAGCGCAGCCGAAAAAGTACGACTGGGTTTCGGCATGCAGGCCTGCCGTTTGAAACGCACGGCAGGCCGCGTCGCAATTACGGAAAAGGGTCGTGTAGATGCCGAGGAGTCGGTAGTTTTCAGGGTTTCCCATGAACAGCCATCCAAGAAAGGGGATGATCCTCCTCAAGTAGAACATGTAGGGGGCTCTCAGCCATCGGGAAGGAGGAACCGATATTTCGACAAAGGAAAAGCAGCCATTGGGTTTGAGGATGCGATGGACCTCCTGCGCCAGCTTCTCGATTTGTTCGGCCGAGAAGGTCTTGAGGCCGAATGATGAAAGAACGACGTCGGCGGAGGCTGTGGGGAGGTCGCTTTCGAGTGCATCTGCCTCCAACACCTCGACGGGACAGGCAAGGTTGCCATGTTCGTGTCGCTTTGCCCGCTGACACATGACGGGGGAAATATCGATGGCAATCAGGTTGCCCCGGGCCCCCACACGTGGAGCGATGCTTGGAAAGAGTTCTCCCATGCCTGTCATGAGGTCGACGACTTGCGAGGACTTCGGGATTTCGATCTCAGCCACGCACCGACGACGCCATCGCCGTGAGAACCCGAATGAGGTGACCATGTTTACGAATCCGTAGGTGCCGGACATCTCGTCGAAGAGTTGCTGGACAAAGGTTCGGTTATAGATGTGCGGGTCGTGCGACACTTGAGGCTGTCAGGGCTAAGAATTCGCTTTTTCAGGCCTGCGTTCCCAGCCTTTTCTGGGCTGGGGAAGGTGGCTTGCCTCAAAGAGCGGAGAGCGGTCCGGTTATTCGTCAGCTTCCCGCGTTCACAATATTGGGTTGCGGCTCGCTGATCCAGATGCTGCGCGGCGGTGCCGTGTACCTCAGGGCGTGAGGGTGATCCGCAGGCGCACGAAGTCCCGGCCGTCAGTGGGCCAGCGCAGGACGCGTTGCTGGAAGCCGGGGACGGGAGGCGCATGGGCCTCGAGGGTGGTGGTGGCCGCGGGTGGTGGGTTCTCCGACCAGGCCTCGAGATCCCGGGAAAACTCCACCACGTAGTCAATGCCCCGCAGCGGTCCGTCGCTGCGGAGGGGGTGGCTGAGGATGGCCTCCCCGTCGATGACCTCGAAGCTCGTTCCCAGCGGGCTGCCGTCCGCGAAGGTGGTGGAGGCCACCCGGGGATCGCCACCGAGGGCGTATTCGAGGAGATTGGAGAGGCGGTCCCCATCGGGATCGGCGCTCCACCCCCAGAGGGAGGGCTGGAGGGCGGGGTTGGCGAGCTCGGTGCCGGTAAAGTGGAGGGCGAGCCAGGTCTCCCGCAGGGTGTCGCGCACGGTGAGGAGGCCTTCGCTCTCAAGGCGGGAGGTGTCCCACCCGCGCCCCTCGGGGAGTCCGGGCAGGTCCAGGGCAAGGAAGGATCCGGTGAAGGTGTCCGCGTCGAGGAGCTGGAAGGAGGCGCCGACCGGGGGCTGGTAGCCATCGAGCAGGCTGACGACGAGGGAGCCGGCGAGGTCGAGGTTCCCGGCGACCGAGACGCGGTCGTAGTGCCCCGGGTCGGGGCCTGCGATCTCGAGGTGGAGGCTGGCGAGCGGGCCGTAGCCGAGGTCTCCGCCGAAGGTCATTGTTCCCGGGCTGAAGCCCGGGCGCATGTCTCCCTCGATGAAGACGGTCCCGGAGCCGGCCACGCCATTGCCGCTGAGTTCTCCGAAGAAGATGGCGGTGCTGGCGAGGGGGCCGGCGGCGCTCACGGTGATGATGCCCTCGTTGGTGACGTCCTCGTTGAAGACCACGGTGGATCCGCCAGAGACGGTGATGAGCCCCCCGGGCAGGTTGTTGATGTCCCCGAGGACATTGTTGAGGCCTGCCGAAAAGGCGAGCGCTCCGCTGTTCTCCACCCCGCCGGGAAAGCGGAGGATGGAGTGAGCTGCGACTACCGCTCCGCTCCCGGCCGCATTGGCGAGTTTGCCAGCGAGCTCGATCTTGGAGGGGAAGAAGGACGTGCCGAGGGCCTCGATGCGGCCGGCATTGCTGACGCGTCCACTCTGAACGATCAGTTGCTCGCCTTCCTCGGCCCGGAGTCCGGAGCCGGCCGGCAGGCTGAGGGGGTATTCTCCCGTCCAGACCAGCCCGGATCCTCCGACAATTGCTCCCGGGGCCAGTCGCATTCCATAGGGAAGCTCAAGGATTGCACCGCCGGAGAGCAGAACGGTGGAGGCCCCGGCTCCTCCCCCGAGAACGAGGGAGCGGGCGGAGGCAGATTCGCCCGATGGGATCCGGACCACGGCGGGTGTGGTGATCACGGCCTCCATGGTAGAGCCCGGGGACTCCCCGGAGGACCAGTTGCTGCCCTCGAACCAGGTCCCGCCTGCGCGGACCCAGCGGTTCTGCATCCAGACGGCATAGAGCAGGCCGGACTCGACGTCCTGTTCTGCGGGGTAAACGACGGTGGCTCCGTCCGGGCTGATCAGGAAATCTATTCCCACATCGCTTCCCGGGGGGAGAGGACCACTGAGCTTGGTGGTGGTTCCACCGCCGATGGGGACGCTGTAAAGCTCGTAGACGTCATTGGTGTCCTGATCTGCGC
>CAWWCX010000082.1:0-12644 GCA_963935445.1 uncultured Roseibacillus sp. | reverse complement strand
CACACTGCATATCGTCGGCAGCGTCAGATGTGTATAAGAGACAGCCACCGGGTAGTCCGCCATCTCTGCAACGAAGAGGCGTCCCCCGGTATCCCAGTCGAAGGCCACCGGATCCTTGACCACAGGCTCGGCCGCTATCAATTCCACCACAAAGCCCTCCGGGACCCGAATGCTGGCAAGAGCTTCCTCCAGCCCCAGGGCTTGCGATTCCAACTCAGGCGCAGCCCGCAGGAAGGCCCCCACCGCCGGAAAGAGCAGCGCGAGAGAAAACACGAGGCGGATCATCAACCGACGCTAACCAATCGACTCCTCCGCCACAAGCACGGCGCAAACGCCCCCTTCAGTCCGGCATTCCTTCCGACCCGGCGACATCACCCCTGTCAGGGGAACAGCAACACCGGGACGGCAGCTGTTCCCTTCCACACTTTCCTCCTGTTCAAACGCCCTCGAATTCGCATTCTTTCTCATCATGAGCAGCAGCTACAACGTCGGCGTCATCGGCTACGGCTGGGCCGCCACTGCCCACATCGAAGCCATTAACAATACAACGCAGGGCAACGTCACTGCTGTCTACTCCTCGCGCGAACTGGATCCCGCCGAGCTCTCTGCCACACACGGGCGGGACATCAAGGTCTTCAACAGGGTGGAGGACCTCCTCGCTGACGACTCCATCGACGTAGTGGACATCACCTCCTATCCGGCACAGCACAAGGAGCAGGCCATCGCAGCAGCTCAGGCGGGCAAGCATGTCATCCTGGAGAAACCCATCACCCTGAATCTCGAGGACGCCGAGGAGATCAGCAGCATCTTCAAGGAACACAACACCCTGAGCTGCGTCTGCTTCGAGCTACGCTTCATTTCCCAGTTCACAACCATCAAGTCCATCATCGAGGAGGGTCTCCTCGGGGATATTCACTATGGGGAGATCGACTACTACCACGGCATTGGCCCCTGGTATGGACAGTATCGCTGGAACACCAGCCGGGAGAATGGAGGAAGCTCCCTGCTCTCCGCCGGCTGCCACGCCCTCGACGCCCTCCTTCTCTGCATGGGATCGGAAGTGGAGGAGGTCATGGCCTACAACGCCCAGTCATCCCACGAAATCTTCTCCAGTTACGAGTATCCAACCACGACAACCACGATCCTGAAATTCAGGAATGGAGCGGTAGGCAAGTGCGCCAGCGTCATTGACTGCTTCATGCCCTATTACTTTCACACCCAGCTTTGTGGCAGCGAGGGCAGCATTCTGGACGACAAGCTCTACTCCTCCAAACTGCATCTCCGGGACAAGGCCTGGGCGAAGCTTCCGGTGGCTCTCGCGGATTCCGGAGACGTTGCGGACCATCCCTACCAGGACCAGTTCCAAGCCTTCTTTGATGCTCTGGACAGACAGGAGCCCATGCCCCTGACCAGCTACGAGGAGGCCCTCCAGACCTTCCGGGTCCTCTTCGCTGCAGACCAGAGCGCAGCCAGCGGCAGCCCGGTCAGGCTCTAGGCACCAGCGGCAGAAATAAACCCAGCCAACCAGACTACCCAACAAGTTCGCCGTGCGAAGAACCGCCCTTGCCATCTTCGCCCACCCCGACGATATCGAATACTTCGGGGCTGGCACCCTGCTCCTCCTCCGGGAGGCGGGATTCGAAACCCACTACTTCAACCTCTCCACCGGGAGCTGCGGCTCGGTGGAAATGGATGCTGACGAGACGCGGCGGATCCGCCGTGCGGAGGCCGAGCGGGCTGCAGGAATCCTCGGGGCCCGGTTCCATCCGCCCATTCGTGACGATCTCGAGATCTTCTATGATCTCCCCACCCTGCGCCAGGTCGCTGGAGTGGTCCGGCAGGTGAAACCATCCATCATCCTTACGCACCCGCCCCAGGACTACATGGAGGACCACACCAACACCTGCCGCCTCGCAGTCACCGCGGGGTTTACCCACGGAATGCCCAACTTTGTGACCGATCCGCCTTCGCAGGACACCTACCCGGAAGACGTGTTCATCTACCACTCGGTCCCCCACGGACTTTGCGACCCGCTCCGAAGGGCCAGTCCGGTCGAATCATTCGTTGATACCAGTTCCGTCTTTGCCACTCAGCGGGAAGCTCTCGCCTCCCACGCCTCCCAGAAGGACTGGCTCGACAAGTCCCAGGGGGCGGACTCGTATCTCAAGGTTCTCGACGACCTCTCCCTCAAGGTCGGCGCAATGTCGGGGCGCTTCCCACAGGCCGAGGGGTGGCAACGGCACCTCCACCTCGGGTTCTCCGCCCGCGATGAGGATCCTCTCCACGGGATCCTGGGTGAAAAGTACATCACGAGAAGTGCCCCTAGTTCCTGACCGCCTGCTGAAATGCGACCTCAATCCAAGATTTCTCCCTCCTGGTGGGATTACACGACACTCGATCCCGCCATTATCCAGGATGCCGCCCGGCTCACTGCCAAGGACCTCGTGCAGCTCAGTCGTCCGGGCTTCCGGATCGTGATCCATGATACCCTTGAGGAGTTCTACCTCGCCGAGGCCCTCGAGTACATCGAATCCTGGCGTCAGGCGACCGCCGACAACCCGGTCGGCATCTGCGGACCGATCGGTCCCACGGAGCAACTGCCCCTCGTCGCGCGCCTCGTCAATGAGCTCGGCATCGATGTCTCCCATGGTCACTTCTGGGGAATGGATGAGTGGATCGGAAAAGACGGCCGGGAGGTCCCGCTGGATCATCCCCTCTCCTTCGAACGGGCAGACCGGGAACTGTGTTTCAACCGCATCAAGGCAGGCTTCCCGGAGGAAAACCTCCACTTCCCCGCCGCCGACACCCAACCCTATACCGAATCCTGGAGCGGGGCGGTCCGCTGCGCCGTGATGCAGGGAGGCCAGGGAGATATCAAGCACTGGGCCTTCAATGATCCGCTTCGCCGTGAGGGGGACTACCGCGACACCCCGCCCCCTCCGGAAGAATACCGCAAGCTGGCCACCCGGGTGGTTGAGCTTCATCCCATCACCCTCGCCCAGAACGCCCGCACCTCCGGTGGTGGCAATATCACCATGGTCCCCAGCCAGGCGGTCACCGTGGGACCTGCCGAGACCTGGCAGGCCGAGAAGGTCTCCATCTGGCACGCCGGCACTCACGACAACCCTCTCGGCCAACGTCTCACCGCCTTCATGATCTCCAAGGGCCTCGCGGATTCAGCCGTCCCCATGTCTCTTCTGGCAGACCATCCCAACGTCCAGTTCAACTACTTTCGAGGCGGGCTGGGATCCTGTGCGGTCGAGATGCACTGAAACTTAGACAAAACATTGACAAGGGAGCGACAGGCTTCATTTACTGGGAAAGCGCAGCAGGGAATTCCCTCTGCAAACCGCACCTTTCTTCCCA
The DNA here is from genome assembly GCA_963935445.1 of uncultured Roseibacillus sp. Lineage (GTDB taxonomy): Bacteria > Verrucomicrobiota > Verrucomicrobiia > Verrucomicrobiales > Akkermansiaceae > Roseibacillus_B. The sequence continues at coordinate 9,278 of CAWWCX010000082.1, read as the reverse complement.
GATGAACCAGACGTTGCTCCTCCTTCTGATCAGCCTGCCCTTATCCACGGCTTCTGCCGCCCGGCCAGACTGGCTGCAATGGCGTGGCCCCACCCGGGACGGGCAAATCCACGAGTCGGCCAAGGGATGGCCTGCCTCCCTGGAGAAAAGCAACCTGAAGAAGCTGTGGTCGGTTGAGCTCGCCGAGGGCTATTCGTCACCGATTGTCAGTGGCAACCGCATTCTCACGGTCGAAACCCGCTCGAAGAAGAACGAGATTGTCAGGGCCTTCGACCGCGACTCCGGCAAACAAATCTGGGAAACCTCATGGGGCGGGGCGATGAAGGTTCCCTTTTTCGCATCCAAGAATGGCAGCTGGGTCCGCAGTTCGCCCGCATCAGACGGGAAAAACATCTACGTCGGAGGAATGCTCGATGTTCTGGTCGCCCTCGACCTCGCTACCGGGAAGGAACAGTGGAGGGCGGACTTCCCCCGCAAGGAGAAAACTCCGAAACCGCAATTCGGATTCGTGTGCTCTCCTCTCCTCGAGAAGGATTATCTGTACGTCCAGGTAGGAAGCGCCCTGCGCAAGATCCGGAAGGATGACGGCGAGACAGTGTGGAAAGTTCTTGCTGACGAAAGAGCCATGTTCGGTTCTGCTTTTTCCTCTCCGGTGCGGGCCACGATCGGAAAGCGCGACCAGATCATCGTCCAGACCCGCATGGAACTGGCCGGGATTTCACCGCACGACGGCAAGGTGATCTGGAAGACTCCCGTCAAGGCCTTCCGCGGCATGAATATCCTCACCCCGACGGTCGTTGGTGACAGGGTCTTTACTTCGACCTATGGAGGGGGAACCTTCTGGTTTGGCGTAGACAGCAAGGGAACGAAGCAGGACATTTCGCCTCTCTGGCAGCACAAGCTGGAGGGCTACATGTCCTCCCCCGTGGTAGTAGACGGTCTGGTCTACATGCACGGCCGCGACAAACGCTTCCACTGCCTCGATCCGGACCAAAAGAAGATCCTCTGGTCCAGCGGCGACGTCTACGGGGACTACTGGTCGATGGTGGCCAATGGCACACAGATTCTCGCCCTCGACAGCCGTGGATATCTCCTGCTCATTGAAGCGGACCCGGATGGATTCAAACTCGCAGGCAAGCTAGAAGTCAGCGGGCGCCCCACCTGGGCCCACCTCGCGGTGTGTGGCAACGAAATCTACATCCGCGACCTCAAGGGCCTGACCGCTTATCGCTGGCAGTAAGCGGACGAGCGTCACTCCCAGGTCAATCCAGGATATCCTCAGTGGGCTTCTTCCTGGGCGGAGGGTTCTTCCCCTTGCCCGGGGCCGGGGGTTTCCAATCCGGATCAGGAGTCGCCCAGATTCGGCGCTCGCTCAGGTTCAGGGTCTGGCGCACCACGTCGTCAGCAAAAATCCATCCAACCGGAATCTGCTTTTTTTCCGCGATCCGGCGCATGGCGATATACTGTTCGAAAGAATCACTGGTCACGAGGAAGCGGAGGTAATCCCTGTCAAAGGACGCCGCCACCATGACCCGGTTGCCCCGGGCCTGTGGCTTCGCGAGATCCGCAACCGTCTCGCCCTTTCCTTCCCGTGGGAAGCAATAGAGATGTATGTGCCCGTTCTCGTGCAGCTTGAACTCATACCGGAAGAGAGGATTGCTCTCCTGCAAGCTTTCAAGCAGCGGCATGATCTTATCCCGGTCATAGCGGTTCTTGTATTTCGGGTCACGGGACAGGAGGTCCTTCCTCGGGCGCACCTTGGCCGCGATGGCATCGAGAATGGCCGCCCGGTCAAAATGGAGCAGGCGCCCTCCCCGGACAATCAGGCGAACCTCCTTGGCTTCCGCTTCCGGAACACGAGGATTGGGGAGACGCACCAGTTTGGGCTTCCGGTTACTCAGCTCATCCTGCCCCGTTTCCACCTGGCTGCGAATCTGCGCAAGCTCTCCTCCCTCCGCTTCCAGTTTTTCCTGCAACTGCTCGACGTCCTGCTCAATCACCGCAAGCTCCAGGTCAAGCTTCTTGAACCGGGCGTGCTCCCTTTTCGCATCCTTGAGACGCAACTGGAGCGCCTGCAGCTGCTCCTTCGCGCTTGCCACCTCCCGGGGCTCGACCTCGGCGGGCTCCTGCAGCCCGGCCAAACGCTTCTGCACCACCTGCTCCCTCTCCCGCAGTTCCTCCATCATCGGAACAGTCACCTCCGGAAGGTTGGCCCTGATTCTCTTGGCCGCACTGGAAACATTCACCTGGGTCACGATCAGCACCACGATCAGGACCCCCACCACATTGGTCATGGTATCCAGCAGGGAGTCCAGACTCCCCATCTCTCCGCTGTTTTTTCTCCGACGAGCCATTTTGTCAGCGCTTCCGGTTGAAAAACTCCCCGAGATCCAGGTCTCCGCCCCCGAGGAGGGGGACCTTGCTCGTCACCGCCCCGTTGGCCCGGGCAAAGGTCTGCGCCTGGTAGAAACTTGAGCGGGCATCATCACGCACCAGGAAGACGATGATTCGGTTTTCCTTCGCCGCCACATACTCCACCGCCTGCCGGAACTTGGCATTGGAAACCATTCCCGCCCGGGGCACCACGACCCTCTGCGACGGACTGTGAATGACCAGCCCTTCCTTCCGCGCCTCCATGAACACCGGTGCCACGCGCCGGAAGTAACTGGAAGTCGAGAGAATCTTGAGTGGTAACCCCTTGCCCTTCCGCCTTGCCAGTTCCCCGAGTTTCTCCCTGCCCTCGATCAGCCCCGCTTCCACCTTCTTCCTCTCGTCCCGCACCCGGTCCCGTTCTGCCTTCACCTCTTCCACCTGCCGGAGCAGGGGTGGCAGCTTGGACACATCCTTCTGCAACTCTTCCAACTCTGTCCTCGCCTCCACCAGCCGGGGCTGGATTTCAGCGAGCTCCACGGCCGTTGCATGCGTGCGCCGGAGCTCTTCTTCCTTTCTCACGATCTCTGCTTCCTGCTCAGCTATTGCGGCCTGCAGGGCAACATAATCCTCAGCACGGGCCACTGCCTCGTCCTTCCGCCCCTGGAGAACCTCGGAAACACTCAACGCGACGATCAGGATCGTCAGGGCCCCGATCAGGCATGCCAGAATGCTCAGAAAGGGGAAAAGGGATATTTCCGGTCCCGCGGATGCTCTTGCCCTGGCCATCGTCTCAATCGCGTTCCACCCGGATCACTGCCTCTCGTCCCAGCCGGTAAATCAAAACCATTTCCGTTTCTTCTCGATTTTGATCTGCTTCCCATCGAGGTCCCGCAGCACCTTGTTGAGTTCCTTCATTCCGTCCGCGAGGACCTGAAAGGAGGTCTTCACCCGGTCCGAGGTTGCCTCCAAGGTATGCTTGGACTCCTCCTCGAGGTTTCTGGCCATGATTTCCACCTTTTCCTCGATCACCGTCCGCTGGGCCAGAATCGCCGCGGTGGTCTGCTCAACAAGCTCCAGCTGCCGGGCCTGCCCCTCGGCCATGCCTTCTCCCACGTCTCTCAGCTGACGGAGAAGATCCTGCTGACTCTCTGCAAGGACCGGAGCAAGGGCATTGGCAAGGGCCCGGGTGTTGTCCGCCACATCCGAAAGCCCGCCCGCATCGCTGAGGCGCTTGAGAAGATTCTCCAGGCAATAGCTGTCCACCGCGGCCAGCAGATCCTCTTCAGACTTCTGCATGCCACTGGCTGGAAAGCTGAGCACGATACTCATACAGAGCGCCACGAGGGTGGTGTCAAAGGCAACCCCCAGTCCCACCGTCACATCGGTGAGCTGATCCATCAGGGAAGCCATTTCCTGGGTCCCGGACATTCCTCCTGCCAGGCCTGCGATCGCAGTGGAGATCCCCAGCACGGTTCCGATGAAGCCCATGATTGGAATGGCCCAGAGAAAGACTTTAACCAGCGTGTAACTCCCGCTGATCTTGCCCGCATCAATCTCTGACTGCATCTCCATCATACCCGCGACCTCGGGGTTGCTCTCCCGGGCCTTGAAATGCTCCAGCCCCCTGCGGATTCTTCGCAGCATGTAGCTGTCTGCCAGCTTGGCCGGGAGGGTTGCCTGATACTGCAGGAACTCATCCACATTCTGCGGCGTAATCGAGTCCGAGATGGAAAAAGGCAACACGTCCATGATGAGCGCCCGCCTCTCGACCTGAAGCCGGCGATACTTGAGAATGAGAATTCCCACCGCCCATCCGAGGAAGAGAACCAGAATATAAGGCACCCAACCCCGATCCAGGAACAGCGCACCAAAGTAAGTATCCTTGAACGGCAGAAGCAGGGAGAGAAAACCAGACGAGATGGCCACCCCGATCCCGAGCCCGAGCCAGAGTTCACTCCGGTCGGCAGCTCCCCAAGCCCTGCCTGCCGCTCCATTCGGTTCCGGCCTGGTCTCCTGCGAAACCGTTCCCTGGGCCGGGACAGTTCCCAGCGCCGGGACGGTACAACTGGCCCCGCAAAACGGGCACTTCACCTGCGATTCGGACGCTTGCTGCTGCGCCAGAAGAGGCTGATTGCATGACGGACAGGAAAACCTCACGGGGGGATTTCAACCTATCTGGCGCCCGAGTGCAACCCGTGGCCCTGCCCTCGCTGGCCCGCACGGGGGACGACTGGAGCCCTGGTCCGATCACCCGTCCCGGCTCCTCCCGCCAAACAACCCTTATCCGCAACATTTATCGCTTCCTCCGGAAGAGCGATTCGCCTTCCCTGTCCTTGCACAGAAAGACCTGTCTCAGGCCAACGCGTTCTGCCATCACCATGAAAACCCTGCCTCTCGTTTCTACCCTCCTTTTACTCTGCGCCTCCTTCCAGACTGCACTGGCCCGGGAACACGCAGCCGGGCCGCCCAACGTCATCATCGTCATGACCGACGACCAGGGCTACGCAGATACCGGAAAGTTCGGCGCCATGGACTTCAAGACACCTCACCTCGACAAGATGGCGGACGAGGGTCTTCGCTTCACAAACTGGTATGTGCCCCAGGCGGTGTGTGGAGCCTCCCGGGCAGGCCTCCTGACCGGCTGCTATCCCAACCGGATCGGCATGCTCGGCGCACCCGGCCCCAAGTCCACGGGAGGGATCAATCCCAAGGAAGTCCTCATTTCCGAAATGCTCAAGGCCCAAGGCTACGCCACGGCCCTCTTCGGGAAGTGGCACCTCGGTCACCGGGAGAAATTCCTGCCCCTCCAGCATGGCTTCGACGAGTATTACGGTCTGCCCTACTCCAACGACATGTGGCCTCACCACCCGGGCGTACGTCACCTCCCCATGGAGAAACGCCTTCAACGCTGGCCCCACCTGCCCATGATCGAAGGCAACAGGATCGTCAATACGGAGGTCACCCCGGAAGATCAGGTGAACCTGACAACAGAATACACCGAGAGGGCCGTTGACTTCATCAAGCGTAACCAGAAGAAACCCTTCTTCCTCTATCTCGCGCATTCGATGCCCCACGTTCCTCTCTTTGTCTCAGACAAATTCAAGGGCAAGTCGAAGCAGGGACTCTACGGGGACGTCATCATGGAAATCGACTGGTCGATGGGCGAGATTCTCACCGCTCTCAAGCAATGCGATATTGACGAGAACACCCTCGTTCTCTTTACCAGCGACAACGGGCCATGGCTCAGCTACGGCAATCGTGCCGGGAGCTCCGGCCCCCTGCGTGAGGGAAAGGGGACAACCTGGGAGGGCGGCCAGCGGGTTCCCTGTATCGTCCGCTGGCCCGCAAAGGTCAGGCCGGGGGGGGTGTGCCACACTCCCGCCATGCACATCGACCTCTTCCCCACCATCCGGTCCCTCGCTCAGGCTCAGGGGCCCGACCACCCCATCGACGGCAAGGACATCGGCGCCCTTCTCACCAACCCTGCAACCGCCAGGAGTCCGCATGAGGCCTATTTCTTCTACTGGGGGGATCAGCTCCAGGCTGTCCGCTCTGAACAGTGGGTCCTTCACCTCCCTCATACCTACCGAAGCCTCCGGGACAAACCCGGTCAGGATGGAATCCCCGGCCCCTACCAGCAGAAACGCACCCCCCTCTCTCTGTTCGACCTTGAGGCCGACCTCGGACAGCAAAAGGACGTATCCCGGGATCACCCCGGGATCACCGCCCGCCTTCAGGCTCTGGGGAAGACGTTCGACGCTGAACTCAAGGCCAACAAGCGCCCGAAGGGACAACTCTGACACCCTGCCTCCCTTTCTGCCCGGAGTTTGCGACCTTCCCCCAGCGGCCCGATGAGCGCGCGAGTGATCCACGCCTGCCTGGGAAGTGCTGTCCTGCTTCTCGCTTCCTGCAGTTCGTTCCAGGACGTTCCCCGCTCGCCTCCCGAAGTTCACAGCACCGATTTTCAAGAACTGCTCGCCCAGACCGCCCGGGCCGGATGGCTTCCCGGGAATCGCATCACGACCCTCGTGAATGGCGACGCCTTCTTCCCCCCCATGCTCGAGGCCATTCGCTCCGCAAGAAAAACCATTACCTTTGAAACCTTCGTCTACAAGGCCGGTCGCATCGGGCGGCAATTCAGCGTGGCCTTCGCCGAAGCAGCCCGCCGGGGCGTAGAGGTTCACGTTCTCCTCGACGCCAACGGCTCCCGCGGCGCGGACCCCAGCGACATCGCCATGATGAAGGAGACCGGCGTACACTTGCACCTGTATCGCCCCTTCAACGCCCTCCACCCTCTCGCCTACAACCATCGCACGCACCGCAAGATCATGGTGGTCGACGGACACCTCGCCTACACCGGGGGTGCAGGCTACACCGACATCTGGATTGGAAACGCCCAATCAAGCAACCACTGGCGCGACACCCAGTATGAAATCCGCGGGCCCGCTGTCCGGCAGCTGCAGCAGGGATTCATGGAAAACTGGCTCGAAGTCACCGGCAAACCACTCACCGGCCCCGCCTACTTCCCACCCCTCTCTCGCGCCGGGCCGTCCAACGCCCAGTTCAGCCTGGGGAGCCCCGATCGCCGCGGTGATACTCTCGGCTCGAGCATCCTCCTGTCCATAAACGCCGCCCGGAAATCCATCCTCATCGCACACGGCTACTTCATTCCAAACCGCGAACTGGTCGAAGCTCTCCTCCGGGCCCGCCACCGCGGCGTGCGGATCGAGATCATCGTCTGTGGGGAGCACACCGACTTTCCAATCTGTCGTCTTGCCCAGCGCCCCGCCCTGCGAAAACTCCACCGGGCAGGCGTCCGCATCTGGGAGTATACCACCACGATGATGCACGGAAAACTCCTCGTCGTGGACGATCACCTCTCCGTGGTGGGCTCCGCCAATTTCGACGACCGCTCCTTCTTCATCAACGACGAAGCCAACCTGCACGTCCTCGATCCCCGTTTTGCCCGGGAACAGGCCATCATGTTCGAACACGACAAGCAGCACTGTCGTCCGCTCACCGACCCGGACCTTCGCCTTCGCCCGGATCAGCTCCCCGCTCAACTCGCCACATCGGCCATCAGGAGCCAGCTATAACCCCGCGACAACACCGGTCCGGCAAGTCCTCCTCTCCCTGTGAGCTTCAGCCCCGGACTCCCTCCACCCCGGCCCGCTTCATGGAGCCTGCAAGGATCTTCAGGGCGTGATGCAGACGCCAGCCCACGTTTCCTATGCTCATCCCGGCCCGTTTGCTGATTTCGGCATACGTCAGGCCTTCCACGTACTTGAGGCGCAGCATCTCACGATCATCTTCTTCCAGTTCGCCCAACACGACGTGCAGCACACCTGCCGCCTCCAAACGCCCCAGGACATCATCCGGGGCCCATCCGCACTTCTGGTCAGGAACATGTCCTTCCCCCCGTTCCGATGAAGGAGAATCCCGGAGGGTCTCTCGCCTGTGGTCACGGTTGTGGTTGTAGGCCCGGTTGCGGACGCATCGGAAGAGCCAGGCCCGGGGAGCCCGGACTTCCGCCCAGTGTTGATGCAACCGCATGAAGGCATCCTGCACCAGCTCTTCCGCCACTTCCCTCCGCCCTACCAGTCCATACGCATAGCGCAGAAGCGGACTCTGCTCCGCTTCAAATACAGCTTCGAGGGATGGCCTGGGCATCCCCCCAGCCCCAGCCGAGGGTTGCGCTTTCATTGGTAGTGCAAGGGTGTGCTCACCGCGGCCGCCAGCAGACTCCGGCTCTGGAAGTCATGATAGGCCGGCGCCTCCTATACCCCATCCGCCTTCCGACCGGCAAGCTCCGATCAATCAAAGGGACCAGCTCCTGACCCCTGCCCCGCCGCGCTACTGGGCCGCCTTCTTCTCCTTCTTCCCCTTTTTCTCCTGAGTGTTCCCCAGATGAGACGGGCGCTTGTCCCTGTAGTGGTCGAGACCCTTCTGCAACAAGGCCCGAATGCTCTTCTGCTCGCTGCTCAGCTCCTCCAGGGGGGCCTTCTCAAGGACGTCCTTCTCGATGTCGAAGAACTTTCCGTTTCCATAGAGCTTGTAGCGCTGGTTACGCACAAACTGCCTGGCCTGCCTGTTGTTCCCGCTGCGTGAATACCACATGTAGATCCAGTCCCGGTGCGTTCGCCCATCTCCCTTCAGCGTCGAGAGGAGGCTTTTCCCATCGATCCCTGCTGGAACAGAAGCACCACTCATCTCGCAGAAGGTGGGAAGGAAATCACTGAAATCGAGGATCTCCCGGGAAACCCTGCCTGCCGGAATCGTCCCCGGCCAGCTCGCAATGCAGGGCACCCGGTTTCCTCCATCGTGCATGGCCCCCTTCGCCCCCACCACCTGGCGTCCACCCATGGAGGAAACCACGGGCTTGTCCGTCCCATTGTCGCCCACAAACACCACGAGGGTGTTTTCACGGATGCCTTCATCCACCAGCTTCCGAAGAATCTTGCCGATGATCTTGTCCATGTAGGTCACCATGTCCCCAAAGTACTTGGCGTCACCCTTGTAGGTCGGAGAGCCCTTGCTCGCCGGGTTCCAGTCCTTTGAGTCCGGGGTGGGCTCAAAGGGACAATGCGTCAGAATCATCGGATAATAGACGAGGAACGGCTTGTCCTTGTTCCTCCCGATAAAATCGCAGGCATAGTCACTGACGACATCGGGCCCATACTCCCCCTTCTCATAGTCCACCTGCTTGCCGTTGACTTCCAATCCGGGATTAGGGAACCGGCTGGGACGCCGGTTGAGCTGCCAGAGGCAATGCTCATCGAAACCAAACCTGCGAGGGCCTTCCACCCCGCCCAGCAACTGCCACTTCCCGACTACGCAGGTGGCATAACCCTCCTTCTTGAGACTGTCTCTTATACACATCTGACGCTGCCGACGATATGCAGTGT
>CAWWCX010000081.1:0-12699 GCA_963935445.1 uncultured Roseibacillus sp. | reverse complement strand
TCATCCCGACCTGGGAGGATCCCTTCAAGTCCCTGAAGCACGGGGTTGAGACCTGCATCGTGAAGTGAGCCGCTCGCTTGCCTGCGCCTGCTTGGCAGGAGTAAGGAGGGAACGCCTCATCCCGGGCTTTCAGCGGCATTGAAGGCATCGATCACAGTTGATCGGCGATGGTCTCCACAAGGGGATTCAGCCAGTGCCGGGTGTCTTCTGGGTGAAGAGGCCTGGAGAGCGCAAAGTCCTTCTCAAAGACGCGCCGGGCGAGAGTTCGGACGGCGTGGGGATCAGAGTAGGCAATGTTTATCTCGTAGCTGATCTGCAGGCTGTGGGTGTCGAAGTTGGTAGCGCCCACCGAGGCCCAGCCATCGCAGATAATGGCCTTCATGTGGGTCATTCCGGGATAGCGATAGATTTTTGCGCCTGCCTGCAGGAGTTCCCCGGCCGCCTGTTGGTTGGCGAGGTGCATGATTTCCTCGAAGGGGAGAGTTGGAATGATGACCCGGACATCAACACCACGGGCACATGCGCAGAGAAGGGCATCCAGAATGCGGTCACTGGTAATGTATTCATTTTCAATCCAGACCCTGCTGCGGCTGGAGCGGATAGCCTCAAGAATTGCGATGAGCGGTTCGCGGCGATTCTCAAGGAGGTTTGTTCTCAGGATCCGGATTGGAAAGGCCCCGGGGGCAGGCGGATCGGCCCGGGAAGGTGAAGAAGGTGGACGGCAGAGGAGAGACAGGTCCCCGAGTTCATGGGCATTTCTCCATTTCTTGTCGAACTCGGCCTGGAGGTGGTTCACCACCGGGCCCCGGATACGAACCATGAGATCGTGCCATTCGGAGTAGTATTCCCGGCCCATGTTGATTCCTCCAAGCATGGCGGTTCTGCCATCGAAGACCAGCAGCTTGCAGTGGTCGATGATGGCCCACGGGTTCAGGATTCGTCGGAGCCTGAGATTTGAATCCCGGCGAAGGTAGCTCGCGACATCCGGCACGGCCCGGAATCCAGGCGGGGCCGGGGTTCGTGGCTTCAGGCTTGCGGAGAGAGTGGATCCGATGTCGTCGAGAAGCATGCGGGTGGGGACCGTGTGGGCATGCTTCCTGACGAGATCGGCGTAGGCGACGCTGATATCGTCATTATCCCAGATGTAGAACTGGAGGTCGACGGAGTCCCGGGCAAGGCCCAGTTCCTCCCGGAAGGCGGGGAAAAACTCTTTCCCATCGACCAGAAGCTCCACTGTCCCGAGGGTGGGGGAGGGAAGCCCCAGCCGTGTCAGGCTGGTGGAGAATTCCTCGCTTCCGGGTATTCCGCTGGTGCGGGGTGCGGGATCAAGGGGGAAGGGGATATTCCCAATCACCAGTTCCTCTGCGCGCTGGAAGGCCATGGCCAGGCCCAGTCTGGTTGTTGTGACCGGGCTGCGGACCTTGGAGAGAATACTGCCCCTTCCGGCCATCGCGCCGATCTGGATCGCGCTGACAAGAGGGCCATTCGCCTGGGTGTTCGCCCGGTTGGTGCAGGACGGCATTGTCATCCCGAGGGCGAGTGCTGGGAGGATCGTGCGAAGGAGGAGATTCCGCTGGTTCATTACTCTTTGTTCCTCGCGATGCAGTAAAGGGACTTTCTGCCCCGCATGATTATGGTATCTCCGACAAGGGCGGCACTGGCGCTGAACTGGTCGTCCAGTTTGTTCAGGGAGAGAGCCTCCGGGTGGGCGCCTGATGTGAAGACGAGGGTCTCTCCATCCAGAGATGTGATATAGATGCGGTCGTCGGCGGCGACCGGGGAAGCATAGACGTTCCGGATCCCTGCCAGGCGGGCGCGTTCGTAGAGTGGTTCGCCGGTAGCTGCCTTGCGGCAGGTGAGGACGCCCTGGTAGTGGCGATGGTAGTAGACCAGGCCATCGTAGAGGAGGAGGGAGGGGACATAGGGAGTGTCGCGGCGCTTGATCCAGACGACGTTGTCTCCGCCGGTGAGATCCCCGCTGGCACCGTTGAGGTTGATTCCGAGAATGGCCTGCTTCTCGTAGCTCGACCCGCAGATGACGAGGCCGTCCTGGGACACCGGACCGGCCACCACGTTGTGGGAGAGTCCTCCGCATTCCCAGAGGAGGCTGCCCTCGGCGAGGTCGTAGCTGCGGATGCGATTGGCGGCGGAAACCACCACCTGCGGGCGGCCTTCGTGCAGCACGATGTGGGGTGAGGACCAGGAAGTGGGCTCGTCCCGGGTCCTGCGCCAGAGTTGTTCGCCGTTCCTGGCATTGAAGGCCACGATGAAGCTCGGCCCCTCATGATCCCAATTCACCACGAGGGTCTCGCCGTACAGGGCCGGGGAGGCTCCCTCCCCGTGCCCGTGCTTGGTGTGCATATCGCCAAGGTCCTTCTCCCAGAGGAGAGTTCCCTCGAGGTCGAGGGCGAAGAGTCCGTTGGACCCGAAGAAGGCAAAGATCCGTTTCCCGTCGGTGATGGGCGACGCGGACGCATAGCTACCGGTGTCATGGCGGCTTTCATGAGGCAGACTATCCCGCAGGGTCTTCTTCCAGACTGTTTTGCCAGTGTTGCGGTCAAGGGCGGCTACGACGAATCGTGTCCGGCGCACCTTGAGGATGTTGTCGTGTGCCCCCGGGCGTATTCCAACAGGCGGATCCACCGGCTCGCCGTGCGGAATGGCGGCGGTGAGGTAGATGCGATTGTTCCACACGATGGGTGAGGAATGCCCGGGGCCCGGAACGGGTACCTTCCACCTGATGTTCGTACTCTCGTTCCACTCGGTGGGCGGTTTGGCCCTGGTGGCCACGCCTGTATCGAGGGGTCCGCGCCATTGTCCCCAGTAGCGCTCGTCGCGTGGCCCCGGGGCCGGGCTGGAGTCGTCCCCGGCGCGCACAAGTGAGAGCGTGCAGGCGACTACGGCCAGCAGGCCATATGAAATCGAGATTCTCAGGGAAGGAGAGGAGTAAGCACCAGTGTGAGGGGAGAGCTTTTTTCCGCAAGAACCCAGAGTGTCATTCTATTGCAGGACATGGAGTTCCCGAAGGAGGGAGGGATGCTGCTTGGATCAGGCGACACATCGTGCTTGGTATCCGGAGGTCTGGGCACGTAGGCTGCCGGCGATGGGTAGGAACGCCCCCCCACATATTCTTCCCGGGCTCATGGCCGGAATCCCGGTTTTCCGGGTGGATTGCGGGAGCAGGCAGGAAAGAGCGGCAGGGAGCGCAAGACGACGGCCAGCAGTGCGTATCGTGAGGAGATCATCCAAATGAGAACCATGCTGAAAAAGCGACCTCCGCATCGAGCAGGGAGCCATACGGGTTTCTTCAACCTCGGAGGGCTGGCGGTGGTGTTGCTGTCCCTGGCACCGGGACTGGTCCGGGGCGAGGGGGTGCCGGGGCTTGTCCTGAAGTTGACGTCTGCTGCTGGCCAGAGTGACGCGCGGGTGGCCCGGACGGTGGCTCTTCATGTTCCGGATGGCGCCCCCGTTTCTCCTTTTCTCGAGCAGGGAGGGTTCACCGCGAGGTGGGAAGGCAAGCTTGTGCTCGAGAAGCGGAGCCGCCTTGTTTTCCACCTCGCAGGTACTGGTGAAGGCCGCCTGCTGGTGAATGGCGAGGAACTTGTCCCAGCGCTGGGAGCCAGCATGGAATCCATGCGCCTGCGGAGTGGAGAGCACGAGTTCGTGGTGGAGTATACCCCCCCGGCAAAGGGGGACGCCACCCTGCGGCTTCTCTGGGAAGGACGGGAGTTTGGCCGAGAGCCGATGCCGGGAGGGCTTTTCGTGCACGATGCGGAGGATCCGGCCCTGAAGAAGCAGTCATTGTTGCGCCGCGGACGGGAGCTGGTGGCCGCGAAGCGCTGCGTGGCCTGTCACGAGCCCGGGGAGGATCGGATGATGCCGGAATTGCTTCTGGCGGCACCCTCTCTCAACGGGATTGGAAGTCGCCTGGAACAGGACTGGCTGGTCAAGTGGATCAGCGACCCGGCGGCAATGCGTTCCTCCGCCCACATGCCGGCGGTTTTCCGCGGCGAGGGAGCGAAGGAAAAAGCGGCCGATATCGCCGCCTTCCTCGTGGCGGACCGCTTGAAACTGGAGGGGCCTCACGCCTCCGCTCCCGACCGGGTGAAGGAGGGTGGGCATCTCTTTTACCAGCAGGGGTGTATTGCCTGCCACACTCTGGACGGGAAAGGCGATGACGAACGGATCGCCCTGGGAACTGTCGGGAGAAAGTTCCGCGGCAAGGCCCTCGAAGAATTCCTGCGCGATCCGTCCCGCAATCATCAGGGAACGCGCATGCCGGGGTTCCAGTTCAGTGCCGGGGAGGCTCAGGCGGTGGCTGATTTTCTGCGAACGCAGGGAGAGCGATCGCAGTCGACCTCCATTGCAGGCGATCCACTCAGAGGGCATGCCCTGGCGAGGGCCACCGGTTGTTTCAACTGTCACGAGCGCGAGGGCGAATCCGGGAAGGCGGCCAGCAAGGTCGGCCTTTTCTCCCTGCAGTCGGCGGATTGCAGCAGTGTGCATTACAACCTCTCCGGGGAAGATAAGAACGCCTTGACCGTCTTTCTGAGGGAGGAGGCTGGTCGCGGTTCCCTTGCGCGGCACGTGCCTGCCGAATTCGCGGGGCGGCAGTTTCTCGGCCTGCGGTGCAATGCCTGTCACTCCCGGGACGGTGAGGAGGCCCTGCTGGAAAGGTTTGCGGGGGAGGCGGCCCATCTCAAGCCTCGGGAGGAGAGCCGGAACGAGGAAAAGCCGGCCCTGGTTGCCGGCCCGCCTCCGCTTCATCACCTGGGGCTGAAACTGCGGCCCGGGTGGCGGGAGAAGCTGCTGGCCGGCCGTGTGTCTCCCAAGGTGAGGCCGTGGATGCCGGCTCGCATGCCCGCCTTCCCGTCCCGCGCCCGCGCGCTTTCAGTCGGGTTCAGTCATGCGGAAGGTCTGTCGGCGACGGCGGAAAAGCCGTTTGTTCCTGACCCCGCGAAGGTGAAGATTGGTGAGGCCATGACGGCGGTGGAGGGAGGATTGGCCTGCGGGACGTGCCACGGTATCGCGGAAAAGGGACCGATTGCGGTATTCGAAGGTGAGGGGCCGAACCTGCGCGATTCGGGAGCCCGGCTCACGCGTGAATATTTCCATCTCTGGATGAACGATCCCCCACGAGTCTGGCCCGGCACGATCATGCCCAAGTATGCCCTCGACGGGAAGACGCCTCTCAGCCAGCACTATGACGGTGATGCCCACAAGCAGTTCGAAGCCGTCTATCACTACCTGCGTTCCCTTTCCCAAAAGTAAGATCATGAAAACCATCCTGGCCGCCCTTGCGCTCTTCACGTGTACCCTTCCCGTCCCAGCCGCGCCCGGCCTGATCGGGGAATACTTCAAGCTGGAGGAGAAGCTGGGGGACGAGTTCGAGGTGCCGACGGGGTTGAAGCCCTGGCTGGTGCGGGTGGACAAGACGATCAGCTTTGCCGAGGTCAAGGGGGAGTTTCATGGTTCCAAGCTCGCGGAAGACTTCATGGTGCGCTGGAGCGGGGCCGTAACCGTGTCCAAGGCCGGCAACTATCTCTTTGCCACCACCTCCAAGGATGGATCGCGTCTCTACATCGGCGACAAGCTGGTCGTGGACAACTGGGGACCGCATCCGATGAAGCAGCAGAGTGGCGCGATACGCTTGAGCGCGGGTGCTCATGCCATCCGGGTCGTTTACCACAACACGGCAGCGGGTGCGGGATGCATGGTCAAGTGGATGGCACCGGGAGGCAAGCTGGAGACCATTCCGGCTTCCGCCCTCTATCACGATGCCAAGCAGCGGGAGGCTCTCAAGTGGGACAAGGACTCTTTCGCCAAGGCTTCCAGCCCTGGCGGAGCTTCGGCCAAGCCGGTTTCGGGATCCCTTCCGGGGAAGTACGGTAATTTCGTTGGCACTGCGGTACGGGTGGGGAAGGGACCGGAGGGAGACAACGATTCGTATCGTGCACGGGTCATCAGACTGGATCCACAGGGTGCCGCCTGCGTGGTTTTCGATACGGATACGATGCGTTACGCAGCGGGGTGGACGCAGGGTGGCCTGAAGTTACAGGGCCTGCCCTTCACCGGCGGGCACGGGGCCTTTCCCTCTGCCAACGGTGCCAAGGTCTTCACCAACCAGCCCGCCCCGGGCTGGGCCGATGCCAAGGGCAGCCTGGCGGAGCCACGGATTCCGGAAGACGGCAAGTTTCCGCCCCTGGGTCCCCTGCCGAGGGCTCATGCCCACTACGAGGGACTCTACGTGCACGGCGACAAGACGATCGTGCGTCTTACCGTAGGGGGGGATTCGGTATTGGAAATGCCGGCCCTTGAGAACGGCCTCATCACTCGGACAATCCAGGGCAAGTTCAGCAGGCCAGCCCTCGTGGTAGTCGCGGATGAAGAAGGCGCTCCGGAAATTCAGGTGGTCGGAACGAAGGAGGTCAGGCTGGGTGCCTTGGATGGCAGGATCGTCCTGAGGGTTCCTGCGGGAATGGCGCATTTCAAGGTGATCTATGGCAAGGGAAGCGTCCCGGAAACGCTTGAGGACCTCACCCTCTACATGAAGGGCGGCCCGCCACGATGGACAGAGACGGTCACCACAGTGGGCGAGCTTTCCAAGGATGAGGACAGCCCCTATGTGCTCGATCGCCTGACCGTGCCCTACCAGAACCCGTATGGCATGAAGATGCGCATCGGAGGATTCGACTTCTTCAGTGACCCGTCGAAGGCGGCGGTGTGCACCTGGGACGGGGATGTCTGGATCGTGAGTGGAATTGATGAGTCGCTGGAGAATCTGACATGGAGGCGTTTTGCCGCCGGGGGGCATGAGACCCTCGGGCTTACCATCGTGGAGGATGTGATTTACACCGTGGCGGATGACCAGATCACGCGCTACCACGATCTCAATGAGGATGGGGAGTGCGACTACTACGAGAACTTCAATAACGACTGGGAGCTGACCAGCGGATTTCACGCCTTCTGTTTTGACCTGCAGACGGGCCCCGGGGGTGAATTCTACTTCGCCTTCGGAAGCCCGGTGAGAGGTGGAGGGCGCAGCTTCCAGCGCATGAGCCGGCATCACGGGTCAATCATCCGTGTTTCCAAGGACGGATTGAAGATGGATCGTTATGCCACGGGGTTGCGGGCACCGAACGGAATCGGAGTCAGCCCCACCGGCCAGCTCACCGCCGGTGACAACGAGGGAACTTTTGTGCCGCGTTGTCCGCTGCACTGGATCGAGCCGGGGGAGTTTCTTGGAGTGGTGGACTCGGCGGCCGACTACGCCAAGATGAAAACCACGCCCACGGTCGGGCAGCGCCGCGGAAGCCGGAAACAGCATCTCGACCCGGGGGAGGAGCCTCTGCCGCTGGCCTGGTTTCCCAAGAACGTGGACAACTCAAACGGGGGCCAGGTCTGGGTAACGAGTGACAAGTGGGGGCCTTTCGAGGGTGAGATGCTGCATTTCAGCTATGGGCAGAGCGCCCTCTATGTCGTGCTCAAGGAGAAGAAGGGCACCCTCATGCAGGGTGGGGTGGTCAAGATCCCGGTGCGGCCGACTTCAAGTGCGATGCGGGGCAAGTTTAATAAGAAGGATGGGCATCTTTATCTGGCCGGCCTGAAGGGATGGCAGACCAACGCTGGGCGGGAAGGTGGATTGGACCGTGTGCGCTACACTGGTAAACCGGTGATGATGCCGAAGAGCCTGAACGTGCGTGACGGTGGCATCGAGATTGGCTTCACGCAGAAGCTTGACCGGGAGCTGGCGGAGGATCCCGAGAGCTTCGCGATCTCAGGATCGGATCTTCGCTGGACACATGACTACGGGACAGGCGAGTTTCAGGTCGGGCACCGCGATTCCGGAAGCCCGCCCAAGGGCCGCACCAAGTTTCCGGTCAAGTCCGCCAAGCTTCTCCCGGACGGGAAATCGGTCTTTGTGGAAGTTGAGAACCTGCAGCCGGTTCACATGATGCAGATCGATCTCGACCTCGAGACGGAGGGGGGAGAGGAAATCGTGACCAAGATCTGGAACACGATCCACGTGGTGAACTAGGATCCCGGAGGAGGGCAGGTCAGGGAGCGATCTTCTCGAGGGCCTCGTAACCAGCAACGCTGGGGCTGTTCAGGTCCTCGAAAAGGTATTTCCCGTCCTCAAGGGTCAGCACGACGACGAAGACCTCCTCTTCCAGAACCTTGATCTTTGCAAGGACCTCATTCTCTCTTCTCCCGGCCCTGACCTCCGTGACTTCGGTGACGTCCCCGACCTCTCTTTTGGCTTCCACGAGTAACCTCGGGAGATCCTCATCGCTCACCTTCTCCTGATTGGTGGCATTGAGGAGAGGCCGGATGGCGGCGGCGTCCCCGGCATGAATGGCTGAGAGAACGTTGTTGGCTGCCGTGAGGGCCGGATGCTCAGTCGCAGCTGCTTGATCCTCTGGATTGGAGGCCGTTGAGTCCCCGGCCGTTGAGTCCCCGGAGTCGTCCTGACAGGCGAGGTTGAGACTGATGAGGATGCCGAGCAGCAGGAACAGGATGGAGCGCTTCATGGTCGAACAGGTTGATGTGTTGAGGGACTGGAGAACAGGCCGGGAGGTCTTATTTCTCAAGAGGAGATATTCTGATGTTGCGGTAGGCAACGGGACCGTGATCGCCCTGGAACATGATGGGGCCGGTGGCGGCCTCGCGACCGGTCACTCCGGAGGGGGTGGGGCCCTTCATCTCGACATTCTCGTGGAGGACCTTTCCATTGAGTTTCACGACCAGAAATTTCGCATTGGCGGTCTTTTTTCCTGCGGCATCAAACTTGGGGGCAAGGAAGTCGATTTCATATTTCTGCCACTCCCCGGGTTTCTTGCAGGCATTGGTCCGGGGAGGCTGGGCTCCGTAGATCGCGCCCATGTCCCCACCTCCGAGCTTCTCCTTGCCGTAGCTGTCGAGGACCTGCACCTCATACTCCCCCATCACGTAAATTCCTGAGTTGGCTCCCTTGGCCACCAGTACTTCCAGCTCGATGCGGGAGCTGCCCCATTTCCGGTCCGAGTAGATATCGATACTCTGGCCATGTCCGGTGACGACGTTCACCATCGCCCCGCCCGTTCCACTGGCCTTGAGGGCCTTGGGGTTTCCAGCGTCCAGTTGCGGGGTGCCGGTGACCCACTTGGACTCAAGTTTTCCCTTCTTCTTGAAGGACCATCCCTTGAGATCCTTTCCATTGAAGGGCTCATCCGCTGCAGCCAGCAGAGGCGCTGCAAGGTAACCGAAGGCGAGACTCAGGGTGCAGAGGGGAGAAAAGAGTGTGTTCATTTCTGGAGCTATATTTCTGCTTCTGAAGGAAATTGCCCTCCGCTGCAACGGCAAAGGGTCTCCGGCCGTCATCCGAATCGGTGAGCAGGAAGAAGGAAGATCCAGTTTTTTCGTTCGATGTAGCCTTGGAAGTGCTTAGGCTGCGGCATGCCGAAGAAGCCCCTGATCGGTCATCTTTGTTGGGCAGGTGTTGCAGTGACAGCATTTGTTCTCGGCTCAATGCGGGACGGAGACGATTCGTCAGGACGGTTCGGGGACAGGAAGAACCCGTCCGGGAAGGGAGACGTGCGGAAGACAAACCCCGGGAGCCGGGGGGGGGAGATGGCGGGCGGAAGCTTGTCCGGATCAGGTGGGAGACCCGGGTTTGCGGGGAATGCGCGGCTGGAGGGTTCTCCTGGGCGGGAGCGTGGAAGTGCCGGGCAACCCCTGAGCGACGTGCAGATCGAGACCATTGCGAATGAGGCGTTCCGGCATGGCAACCCGCTGGTTCGCCGTCGGGCCTTCGACCGTTTCCTGGAGGCGCTTACTGCAGACAATGCCAAGGACCTTCTTGTTCACCTGAAGGAAAACCGGGTGGACCGTGACCAGTGGCGTGATTTCCATTACGCGTGGGGGATGATTGATGGGCAGGCCGCCGTCGAGCATGCTGCCAAGTCGGAAGACCGGGATCTGTCGGACACCATGGCCGGGTGGGCCTCCAGTTATCCTGAGGCTGCCGTTGCCCATCTCAACAACCTTCCCGAAGAGGACAAGCGTTACTACCATCACCTGCAGGAAGCCCTGGTCAGCGGGATGGCCGACAATGACACTGCCCGGGCCACGGATTATGTCATGCAGCTTGCCAATGAGGGGAACGAACGAGCGAACCATCTTTTCGGAGTGGTCACCCGGGAGGTTGTCAGCACGGTCGGGATTGATGAGGCGGCCCGGTGGTCCGAGAGTCTGCCAGACGGGGAGCTGAAGGGAGCGGCTCTTGATACCGTGGCGCATCGCTACACGAATCGGGATCCGGAGTCGGCGGCACAGTGGGTGGAACAGTTTGCGGGCCAGAGCTATGCCGACCGGGCCATTGAGGAAGTGGGAGACGAATGGGCGGAGCGGGATCCCGCCTCCGCGGTCAACTGGCTGGAAACCCTCACCGAGGGCAGGGGCCAGAGCATGGGGCTGCATTCCGCCTTTGGAGAGTGGGCCCAGCGGGATCCGGTGGCCGCGGGTGAACGAATTTCCACCATGCAGCGTTCGCCCCAGCGCGATGCCGCTATCAGCGGGTATTCGCGCCGGATCTCCTATACGGATCCGGGCGCGGCGATCGAGTGGGCCAACAGCATTGCGGAGGAGAGTTCGCGTGTCCGGGCCCTCACGCATGCCGGGCAGCAACTCACTCGACGCGACCGGGCTGCTGCCGAGGCCTGGGTGGCCTCCAGCGGGTTGCCCCCGGAAGCTCGGCAGGCGGTGCTCAACCCGCCGCAAAGCCGGAGGAGGTAAGGGATCATGAGATGGAGCTCTATTCCGTGGGTACGTTTCACCGGTTTGGTCCTTGCAGGGGCATGTGCCGGACCTGGAAATGCCAGCCCCGGGGCTTCATCATTGCAGGAAGCAGGGGCTCTCTGGTCGGTAGAGCCACTGCGGGTGGTGGAGCCGCCGGCGGGAGCTCATCCCGTGGACGCGCTTCTAAAGTCGGCCGAGGGCCCTGCAGCAGATCGCCGTGCGCTCATGCGGAGGGTGAGTTACGGGCTGACCGGCCTTCCCCCCGATCGAGATTCCGTGGAGCGTTTCGTGGAGGACGAGCGTTCTGACGAGGAGGCCTTCGAAGGTGTGGTGGAGGCGCTTCTCTCCTCGCCCCACCACGGCGAGCACATGGGTCGGCACTGGCTGGATGTGGTGCGGTATGCCGACACCGCCGGGGAGAACAGCGATCACCCGTTGCCTCATGCCTGGCGCTATCGAAACTGGGTTATCGATGCCTTCAACCAGGATGTCCCCTATGACCGGTTTGTCCGTCACCAGCTCGCGGGCGACGTGATTTGTCGTGATCTTCCGCTTGCCCAGAGAAATGCGGGAATCATTGCCACTGGATACCTGGCCATTTCGAGACGGTTCGGGCATGACATCGACAAGAGAAAATACCTCATGTATGAGGATACGATTGATAACCTGGGAAAAGCGTTCCTCGGTCTGTCGATTTCTTGCGCGCGGTGTCACGATCACAAGCACGACCCGATATCCGTTAGGGATTACTATGCCCTTTATGGTGTCTTCGACAGTACGACCTTTTCCTTCCCCGGATGTGAGCCGAAACAGCAGCCTCGCGATCTCGTTGTGCTTGGGGGAGAGCGGAAGCCGGATGAAATGACGCGGGAGGCCTGGGAAAAGCGCCGGGACGAATTGCAGGACCGGGTCAGCCCGAAAGGGCGGGAGGAGGCTGCGAGGGCCCTGAGGGAGCAGGCGGCAACGTGCTTCAAGCTTCTCTCCCGGGGACAGGTTCCGGATGGGACCTCGGTGACGGTGACCCGCGAGCCCCTCGTGCGCAAGGTGCGGGTTGGGGAGGCTCTGCAGGTGGCTATTCTTCCCGAGGGAAGCCACGGGGCGGACACCACGATCGTCGACCTTGTGATTTCCCATGGCCATGGGGAGGCCTCCCAGCGCTGGTCTCTCAAGGATCTTCTCGATGACTTCCTCCTCTCCAATCCGCATCCCGCTGCGGGGGGAGCGGCATGGTGTTTTCTGGATATCGGAAATGAGGATCCCGCCTTCCTGACCCTGCGGGACGGGGCGGTGGGCGATCGCAATGAATTGCATGCCTGGAAGCCCGCGGACGGGGGATTGCCTTCCGTGCTGGTCAACAGGGGGGAGGAGCCGGTCAAGGCGTGGTCCACCCTGCCGGAACGGACTTTTTTCTGTCATCCCAGCGAACGTGGGGCGGTGGCCATCACGTGGCTGAGTCCGGTCACCGGGGATGTCTCCATCGACCTGACGATCGCGGATGGACATCCCACGACCCCGGGCGTGGGGGTGGGATGGCGCCTGGAGCACTTTGAGGACCCGGGGATGGCTGCGCTTTACGGGGCTCTGGGCAGGGCCATGGTGCCTGATGTCAAAGCGAAGGAGGAGCTGGCCGCTCACATGGCCGTCGAGCCGACAATTGAATACGCCTATGCGGTCATGGAGGGGAAGACCGGCAATGCGAGGATTCACAAGCGGGGAAATCACGAGGACCTGGGAGACGAAGTGCCTCGGAATTATCTGGCCGTGCTGGGGGGAGGAAGCCTGGGAGATGGCCATACCAGTGGGAGGCGTGCTCTCGCTGAGCGGATCGTCGGGAGCAGCAGCGCCCTTGCGGCCCGGGTCATGGTCAACCGGATCTGGTCCTGTCTCTTATACACATCTCCGAGCCCACGAGACCGTACTAGA